>NZ_JBALOW010000055.1:19475-78726 GCF_036965085.1 Bacillus sp. JJ1532 | reverse complement strand
GGACTGGCAAGAAAGGAACGGGTAAAAAAGGGACCGGCCATAACTGTTAAATATTTCTTGACTAGCAAGATTAAAAATCATTACCCGTGGTGATTTCTGTAGGGTCTTTTTCACGAAAATGTTATTTATTCATTTATTCGCTCTTTTGTCCATTGGTGGTACTGTGTACCTCGGTGGGAGCGAACACGATAGCCAATAGCGATAATCATTTCAATGTTATAAATTGAAGAAAAAAATTAGGATTCCTAATAAATCAAAACAGGCCTCTGTGTAACAAATGTCCATCAAATCAAATCAGCACCTCCCACAAGTAGTGGAATGGTGCTGTATCTGTTCTCAGAAAAACCGCATTTACTTATGATACTGTTCTACGTGACTATTCTAAGTGCGGAGTCCACATCTTTGGAACCGTCATCCTTTTTTCAATCTCCCCCGAATCACCCCGATAATGGCTGGCAGCACAGAAATGAAGATAATTGCTAAGAGAACCGTTGAAAAGTTGTCTTTGATAATTGGGATATTGCCAAAAAAATAGCCTAAGATCGTACAGATGCCTACCCATACTGCGGCACCAACCACATTATAAATCAAGAAATATCGGTAGTTCATCCTGCTCGCCCCTGCAATAAAAGGAATGAACGTGCGAATAAATGGCATAAACCGGGCGATCACAATTGTTTTTCCTCCATGCTTATTAAAGAAAGCCTCAGCTCTCATCATTTTATCTTGGTTAATCAATCTCCCCATTAAACTTCCATGTGAGATGGTTGTCCCTACTTTACTACCGATATGATAATTGACAGTATCCCCAATTACCGCCGCGAAAAAATAGACAAACAATAGTAAAAAAATGTTAAATGCCCCCATCGCGGCAAGAGCACCACTAGCAAACAATAAAGAATCACCCGGTAAGAAAGGGAAAATTACAATTCCCGTTTCCACAAATACGATTAAAAATACGATTCCATATGACCATCCGCCAAAGTTTTTGATGATTTCAACTAGATGTTCATCAATATGTAGGATGAAATCAATGATATTTTGAATTATTGTCAAATTTGTTCCCACTTTCATAGTTTTCTCATCAGGTAATCTGACTTAGTAATGTAGTCTTTTTCATTTTCACCTATATATGTTATCACAAAACACTTGAACTGCTCATCACTTAACGACTACGAGTTGTTCGAAACGGTAGATTCGAAAGAACACCAATGTATCCTATCTCATTATAAATTTAAAAGCTGTTAGCATGCCTTAGGAATACCATTTTTTCCATTTGTATTATTGATCTGCGACCAACTTACTTCACTTTCTTGTTAGATCCATATACATATAGTTTATTAACGGAAGATCGACAGTTAAAATACGAAATCACTTATAGAATATCTGAGTAAACTGGTTTATGGAGATTATATCCGAACATGCCTACTCCTTCGAAGATTTTTGAATAAAATAAGTTTTTTATTTATACAATAAGATAGGCTTATTATTTCTATTTCTATCTTTATTTAGAAAGGCAGCGGATCATGGATACTGTCATCTATTCATTACTTACCATCGCATACCTAATTCTATTCGCAGTAGTTGTCCTGTTAGCCAAATGGCACAGTTGGGCTGATATTGGAAATGTACTACTGATGGTTATTCTGGCTTTACTCTATGATAATGGGATCCTAGCACTGGGGAAATACATTGGAGAGGGAGACTTACTGAGGGCATTAAACCTAACCCGATACTATTTGCATGCCCTTATCACCCCCTTGCTCGTCCTATTTGCCTGGAATACTTTAGTAAAGGCAAATCTAAAATGGGCAAAAAAAGGCATCGTCCCATGGCTCGCTGTCTTATTGACACTTTGTTTGATTATCATTGAATTCGTTACAGTGGTCAGGGGAATTTCCCTAGAACCTACTATGAAGTATGGTGTCTTAAGCTATAAAAATGTAGGAGCAGGAAACTTTCCTCCCTTCATGATCATTGGTGTCTCTATTGTGTTAGTCGTCACATCAATTATGATCTGGATAAAGCAAAAATGGCCATGGTATTTTATCGGAACCTTGATTATGTGCCTCACACCAATGATCCACTTTTTAAAAACTGATGCCTTACATAATATAGCTGAATTCGTATTAATACTAGCCCTGCTTGCTACAAAGGCTTATCAAGATAAAAAAATATACAGTTGAAGGACTGGGAATGAAAAGTTCCCTCATAAAAAACAATAAAAATCCCAACCTTTGTTTAAAGTTGGGAAAAGTTAAAACTTCATTTACTTATGGTTCGGTTCACCCGCCATTAAACTAGCGGATTTTCAGATTCATATCTCTTGTCTACTTGTAATCATTTTTTGGTCCCTTATCCATTAAAACTTCTACCATATTTGAAGACCCCATCTTAAGTTTAGGCCTACACTCTGAGTTTTGCTTACTATAAAGCTCTAATGGACTAATAATAACTCCATTTGGCGTATTATGAAGTATTCCGGGCACACATGTATAAATTCGATCATTGTTATTTGCATTCTTGGAGGATATGGTAACGGAGGTTCCGCTATGATTATCTATACTCATGGATACCTTGTATCTGTAGAATGAGCCTGTTCCATTTGACTGAGCAGAATAAACCACAGGAACCACTGCGAGGATATCATCCGTTAACCTTAATTTAATTATTTCTGTCTTCGTTGACCAACCGCTTCTCCCAACATCCCCCATATGTTCCACTGCCCCGTTTCCATACCGGTAGAGGGGAGGTGTTCCCTCAGCCCCAAACATCGCTACATCTATCTGCTTACCATCCTTTGTATAGACTAAAGCATAAATATCATAATCTGTCCCAGTCTTCCAAGATACTGTAGCCGTAATCTCGGGTGTTTTCTCAATGATAACTGGCTTTTGGCCTTTTTCGAGACTTACCTTACCCTTTACCTTTTCAAGGCTTATCGTTGACAACGTGTTTTGACTATTATTATTTCCAGGAACAGTTAGGATCTTATCAGGTTCTTTTGGAGTTTGTTTTTGAATAGTTTTAGGTTCGGAAGGCTTGTTTTGCTCATCCGCTTCAACCTCAACACCGTAATTTTTACATAAACCTTCAAGACCAGAATCAAATCCGCGCCATACTGATCTTGCCTTTGTTTGGCCATTCCGTATATATAATTCTAATACTACTATTCCATTTTCATTTTTGAAGCTGGATGGGGTTAATTGGATTCTGTTATCATCGGTACATATCTCTGCCTTTAAATTCTTTACATTTGAAAAACCCTTGCTATTATCCTCAGTAAGCGTAATAGCTATTTTAGTAATACCTGCAGGGACTTTACTCATGTCAAAATTAATTTTATGTACTTTTGTATTACCTACATTCTCAGATGGTATAAGGGTAGCTACACCAGAAGAGCTCGTTGGTTGATTATAAAATATAATTCCGCTATCTCCTTGTACCTTATCTGAATCAGTTAAAAGAAAAGCTGTTAAGGATATATCTATCGAATTAGAAATTTCGTAGCTAACAGTAACATTCCCTTTTGGAGAACTTAAAACAGTGTTTGCTCCCATCTGAAGCAGTTGATTCATTTAAACCAATCCTTTCTTATCTATGCATTGATTACCTAACTCCAATTACGCCCTTAGCGTACAATCACAAAAAGCTGAGATTTACACGGCCTTTAATGGGACATGTTCTTGTCGCCCAGCATCAGTTGTCGTTATTCAAAATTCACCTGAATTCTCACGATTTCTGACCTCGTTCCGATCCGGATCGGCGGACCCCAGAAGCCAAAACCTTCTGTTACAATCGATTGCATGCTTCCTTTCTTAAGATGCCCCCATGCATTCTCATAAATTGAATCCGTAATTAAGTTACCTGGGAAAACTTGGCCATGGTGAGTGTGACCCGACAACATCAAGTCTATACCCGCTTTTTGAGCAATATCCAAGTCATATGGCTGATGGTCAAGCAGAATCACAGGTTTAGAAAGGTCAACCCCCTTCATGATCTGGTTCAATTCCAATCTATCGGGATCTCTGCGGTCTTTTCGCCCAATCAATGTAAGTTGGTCTTTTATTGTGACAGCTTCATCATAAAGTACGTTGATACCACTTCGCTCTATTGTATCAATTAATTCCTTCATCGTACCGTTATGCCGGTCATGGTTACCCAAAGTGGCATATACACCATAGGGGGCATGAAGCTCGGACAAAACCTCATCGATCCCCTGATCCACGAAAGGCTGAATATCATCGTCAATTAGATCTCCTGGCAATAGGATTATATCCGGTTCCATCCCATTGATTTCTTTAACTAGACGTTTCGCATGATCTTTACCAGACAGTAACCCAAAATGCGTATCCGCGGCCATTGCAATAGTTAGTGAATCAAGTGATGATGTACCTTGTTCTATCTGGATTGAAAAAGAACGAACAAGTGGATTATATGCATTATAAGTACCATAAATAAGGAAGGAAATCGTTAGAACCAATATCACTCTTCCTGCCCACTTCTGCGTCCCAGTGCGTGACAAACGAGTTAAGCGCAGCACAATCACAGAAATATGGGCAGCTGGTACTAACAGGAGAAGCAGATAAAAGATGGCCATCCAGTATGCGCCTATCTTGCTGAGAAGTGTAATACCAGAAATACGACCCATAATGAAGGAAGCAGCTGAAATGGCTACTACCATGATGTAAAGTGTTTTAAACCTTCGTGATGATTTTTCCGGACGCAGCCAACGGTATCCACGCCAGCCGATATAATATACCAACCCGACATAGATTAATAGGGCGATGATACCTATAATCATAAACATTTTTCATTCTCCTAATCCACGAATGAGGTAATCCTGAAGTTACCCTAATAAGTAAATAATCTAGTTCTTTCATTTTGATTTATCAAGTAGTATTCAATTTCAGAGTTAATTAACTTTCGCCATTTCTCTCGGAAACGAATAACCTCTTCGGATATAGTTTTCAAGATTAATCCTCCATAAAAATTCCTAATTTAATAGTAACATGAATTAGAAAATGGGGGATATTGTAAATCATACAAAAGATTTTGGCTTGTAATTATGAAAAGGACGATTTCCAAATAAAATAGTAAAAAAACCTTTAATAAATTACAAGCCAAAAAGGACATCGTAGAAGGTAATGTTTTTTCTACTGATGAGGTTTCAGGGATGATTGAGCAGAGAGTCGAATAAAAAACAGGACTGTTTGTCAGCCCTGTCATTAACCAAATTACAATATATTGGGGGTTTTTCAGTTCCCTCGTTCAATAGTAGAATCATCTTCTTTAGATTGCTAAACTCTTTTATATAATGTCCTTACAAAGGGCATTTCGTTCCCTGCTTCTTTTACAATAATGCCTCAGCTTTTTTTGTAGCTTTTAGAAGTTTATCCGTCAATTGAAGCATTAACCTAATTCCTTTTTGACCATATCCAAATTGGTTTAAAGTTCCGATGATATATGCATCCATCACAGGGTGGTAAAACATAAACGAACCGGTAGAGCCGGCATTCCCCCAAGAGTTATACTTTGCTGGCATTAACACAGGAACCGTTTTTATGTTCATCACTCCATACCCATAATCAATTCCTAAAAAGAATTTACCCCAGTCACTTTTCATTTTTTCAAGAGTTTCTTTCTTTAGTATCTGACCATTCACTAATGCTTTCATGAACTTTAACAAGTCACCAGTAGTGGATACGACACCGCCGCCAGCATACAAAATGCTCAGGCTCTCATTATTGGTCATGTCTGTTTGACGAATATAAAACTTCGCTACTTCGTATGGACTCTTTTCTATTGGTTCAGTACGAGAGAAATGGGAGTGTTTCATACCCAGAGGTTCAAAAATGTTCTTTCTCAGCACTTCATGGAAAGGCAACCCTGTGATATTTTCAATAATAAATCCCAATAGATGATATCCCGTATCGGAATAATGGAATCCTCCTCCTGGATGAAAATGGTTTTCCATGTTCTCCTTCGCCCAATTGATCACTTCAAGCGGAGTCCATATTCGATTTGGTTCTTCAACAAGCAAGTCAGGCATTGACTTTCCTGTTACCGGCTTATCCTCTACGAAATCATTTAGGCCAGAGGTATTATTTAATAAATGTTTGATTTTGATTTCGTTTGAATAATCCTTCTCTTTGTAAATATGCAGATTCGTTAATATTTCAGCATCCAAATACTTTGAAATTTTGTCCTCGTATGAACACTGCCCCTGTTCGACTAACTGTCCAAACAATACGGACGTAAACAGTTTACTAATACTAGCAATATAAAATGGTTGTTCGGGGTGGATAGCTTCTTCTCCAGCAGCCATTTTGAAATCAACCCCATGCTTCTCTGAATGAACACGCAAATAAGCATTTTGAATTTTGGGGTCTTTTTCTACTCTTTTCTTGAAAAATTGTTCAATTTCCATTTGCACCTTCGCCTTCTCCATTTCCCCATCTCCCTCTTTTTATGCATCTACTCTTTTTCATTTTTACGTATTCGGGCAGCCATTATGACATTTTTCCCAGAAAATGCTCAGGAAGCATACCATTCATATCCATGACGGAAAGCCCTAATTGAAACACTTGCAATTTAAACAACCTATATTTACAAGACAGTTCAGTATAATTTGAAAACCCCAATGGAAGGAGTGTCGTAAGAGGATATAGGCAACTTAGGTAACCCCTGCCCTATGATGTGCTCTTTAGGAGACCGAAGACGTAAATGTTCGCAAGAAGACTAAAACCTAGACAAGCGAAAAAGTAAAAACAAACTTATCATTAAATGGATAAAAAAATTACCCTAAGCTATGACAAGCCAATAGGGTGATTGACCGCTCTTCAGCGGTCTAAAATAATATAGTTTTATACTAATACTAATCAGTATATAAACAATAAATAGCCTTAAGCGTATTACTTATATAATCTAGTTAGAATATATAAGTACTTAGATTACCGCGCCGACTGTCCCGAACTAATCCCTTCATCAGACTTTTCACATCCTTCCTTGACACTTTTCGTTCCTCTCGTCGCCCATGGAGGTGTCGAGAAAAGCAGTGAGCCCGCGAGCTCGGCGATTCACGCCGAGGCCCGCGGGCTCACTATATTCGGGATGCCTGACGACCCCTACCAGGCCGCAGACGTCATCCCATGGCCAGAGGCCTAACGTTGGGAGTTGTTGTTTCCGTTATTCCCGTTATTTCCTTTATTTCCATTGTTACCATTATTTCCGTTGTTTCCGTTGTTTCCGTTGTTTCCGTTGTTTCCGTTCCCCTTGCTGTTGTCCTTGCTGTGTTTGAAGTTCAACGGGACATCCTTTTCTAACGGAGTGTCTGCTGAGGAACCACCGACATGCACGCGGTACTTTCCGTCAACAGTTGCCCACTGACCGTCAGCCCAATTCGCCAAGTTGTCCGGTTCTTCCGGAATGAAATAGGAGAATGGGTGGTTTGAGTCAGCATGGTTAATACGCAGAGTCATCTGCTTGCTCTCACCAGACTCAAGGTAAACCTTCTCAAAGTTAACAAGGCGCTTAGTCGGCTGCCCTGCCTCGTTTGGTAGGGTCAGATAGACCTGTGCTGCTTCTTTACCGGCAACGTCACCTGTGTTCTTGATCTTGAAGGACACGTCAATACCGGACAACGAGCCTTTACCTTGGACCTTCTTCACTTTAAGGTCATCATATTCGAAAGTAGTGTACGACAAGCCGTAACCAAACGGGAAGACCGGCTTCACGTTGTTTGCCTCGTACCAACGGTAGCCCATCTCAAGGCCCTCTGTGTACTTGGCAATTAGTTGGTCGGAACCGTTACCGTACGGGCCCGGGCCACCTGGCTTGCCAGTGTCTTGACGGGTTCCAGGGTACTGCTCCTCGGTCGCGAATGCGGCCTCACGCTCAGTGGCACCGAACGTCATCGGCAGCTTGCCGGAAGGATTGACCTTACCGTAGAGCAGGTTAGCGACGGCATTGCCATCCTCCATGCCCGGGAACCACGCAGAAAGGACAGCTGGGACCTCATCCAACCACGGCATGAGCACCGTACCGGAAGTCTTCAGTACCACAGCGGTGTTCTCAGCGTTGGCCTTAAGGACTGCATCGATCATCGGCTCCTGCTCAACCCAGTCCTCTCTGTCCGGGTTCGTGTCGAGGTCGATGGCAGGGAAGCCGAGTGTCTTACGATCCACAGTCTCATGTGGGTTATCGCCGATCATGAGTAGCACGACGTCGGACTCAGCGGCCAGCTTGGCAGCAGCCTCCGGGTCACGGCCATCGTTGTACGTCACTTCGGTGTCGTAGCCAAGTTCTTTGATGACATTCTCTAGGCCCTCCTGTGGAGTGACCGTGTACGGTGTCACGACGTTCTCGTTGTTGTCCCGAACAGAGCGCGGAGACATCTTGGCCTCACCAGCGAACCACTCAACGCCGATCAGAGCGATCGATTTCGGCTCGCCGTCCAGTGGAAGGAAACCGTTGTCGTTCTTCAACAGCACGGACCCTTCCTCAGCTATCTTCAATGCGCTAGCGCCATTAGCCATCGGATCGACGATCTCCGGCAGGAACTTGTCGTAAGGCTCATCCATGTGGCCAAACTGGATCATCTTGATGTAACGCGGACGAAGCAGATTGTCGATGTCGTCCTCGGTCACCTGACCTGAGTCGAGTGCCTCCTGGATCTTCTCTTCAGTGTAGTACTGCGGTGCCCAGTCGAGCTCAACATTCATGCCCGCCTTAATGCCAGCCACCGTGTCGTGAATTGCGCGACGGTCACTCATAACGTAACCATCGAAGCCCCAGTTGTTGCGTAGGGCATCTTGGAGTAATTCAGAGCTGTCACAGGCAAAGGTGCCGTTGACATCCGGGAACGAACACATCACCGAAGCCGGGTCAGCATCCTTAACGGTCATCTCAAATGGCAACATGTAAAGCTCGTTCATGGCCTTTGAGGGAACTTGGACGCCCATCGTCCATCGCTCAGTCTCCTGCTCGTTACCAGCCAAGTGCTTAAGCTGTGCCTGGACCCCCTGGTCCTGGATGGCCTTGACCTGCTCGGTCGCTAAGATACCTGTCAGATATGGGTCCTCACTGAAGTACTCATAATTACGGCCATTGTACGGGTGACGAATGAGATTCATTCCCGGTCCGAGCAACACGTGATGCGCGAAAGCCCGTGTCTCCTCGCCGAGGATTCGGCCAACCTCATAGTTCAGCTCGCGGTCAAATGTCGCTGCCATAGCCGGGGTAGATGGAAGGCCCGTTGCTACCGGGTCATTGCCACACGATCCGCCCTTAACGCCTGTACCACCGTTGGTCATGCGGATTGTGGGGATGCCCAGTTCCTCGATCCCACGGATTTGTCGGCCAGTGTCCTGCCACTCACATCCGGGCAGGGTACCCTGTGGCTCGAATTCGCCGTTCATATACTTGCTAGTACCGCCCCTTTTGATGACGACCGTCTCACCGGTGTCGTTCTCATTGAAGCGCGAGATGGCGATTTGCTGGATCTTCTGTTCCATCGTCATCTCATCGAGAAGCAGCTCGGTGCGCTCTTCAGCAGGGAGCTGGGTGTTCATCCAAGGTTTGGTCCCTTCCGTTCCACCGTTCTCCGCATTAACAGGAATTACTAACGAAGACATAAAGATCGTTGCTGTCAAAAAAATTGAATTAATTCGTTTTATCATCTTAATCTCCTTCACTCTCTATTTGTCTATTAGTATTTAAATAATTCGTTTTATCATCGTATTCTCTCCCTTACTAACCGATTAAGTATATCAGTATAGAGAAAAACTATTACGCTAGTATTAACGGTTAATTACAGATCACTAACAAAAACCACGAGATTAGTAATAATCGTAAAGTCCTGAAAACGTATTAAAACACTGAGAAAATCATTGATATACCAAATAAACAATCAAAATAAATAAATTTAAATGAGCATTATTCTAAATATACTGAAACAGGCTGGAAGAACTTTTTTATAAAATAAACTTTTTTAATATAATATTTGGGAGTCCAATCGAAGATGGCATGTAATGAATGAAATAAGTATTGCCTCTTATTTGCATGATGGAATTCCCAAGTTCCTATAACCTCATTTACTTATGATAAGGTTCACCTCACCTGTTTAAGCGGCATTTTATTTTTAAAAATACTTTGGGTAAAGAAGCAGGATAATCTTGTATATATGTTAAATGTAAAATTAAGTGGTGAATTACTAGCCGGGAAGCATTTATGTAGAATTGGGGATGAAACAAACATGGGGTTCGTTTTAATGTTCCTGCTTATCTACTTTATTGTAAGGTTAATAGGAATTTATAAAAAAGATATATGGCATTTCTTTAATAAATTTGCCAAAAGGATTCTGACTTGGAGTCGAAGTAAGAGAATCAAGTCATTGTTAACAGAATTAGAGGCTTTGGGATTTTATAAACATGCCGATAATCAACTTGTCGAAGAACTGAAAAAAAGGTCAAATAAAACAGGCTATCTCTTTTGGAATGAAACACAAAGAATGTATAAGTCCGATGCCGAGGATTTAGCTGAAGGGTTCATTGGTCAATTTTTTAAAGAAATTGCACCTTTTCTAATAAAAGAAGGTATTACAATCGAGAGCTACGAACAATCTCATACTGGAGATACTTATGAGATTATTGTTAATCATAAAAGGTTCTTAATTTTGGATGACAAAATCGACAACCATTTAGTTTTATGGGAGTTGGCTACAAATAGAACCTTTTCCGTTGTGAATTTGCTCTTACATGAAGCCGGATCCAATGAAAGGCTATACTCCTTATACGGTGGCAACGATCTCTTTGCCATATTTCTAACAGAAAAAATGTATGAAACAATAAGGAAATCCAAACTTATTAAGAAAACGGAGAAACCTGTGTGGCGCGGGTAAGGTTCTGCTGCCTAATAGGCGGCAAAACCTTAACAGCCGATCATTTTTTTCCTTCTAGCTATAAAAAAACGCCTCTATTTATGATACGGTTCCCCGTAACACATCTAAATAAGATTAAACCTTTTTTAATAAAATGAATAAGGAACAGTACTGATAAAAGTGCTATTACCCTTTTAAACTATTACCAACATTCGGAACCCCCCATCTCTTTTGGGTGTGCGAAAATAAAGGGTAACTGGCAGTTGGCCAAGCCCATAATTATTTGGGTTTTAACTGGAACTACTTATGGGCAAAATAAGGATAATCTCCCTTGTATAACTTCTAAAACTTTTTCTGGCACTTCCCTAGCCTTGATATCCCCACCTAGAAAAAGAAGCCAATTTGTTATTTCAGTCAATTCTTCGGGATTATTAACATTGATAAAGGTCTTTAGAATGGCTGTGGTTTGGTAAGGATTCGTATAGGAAATGGAAATTTTTAAAGGATGGTATTTTTTGAACTGGGCAATCGCCTTTGGACCAAGATCAAGGACAAGGTTAACTACTTCTTCCTCCTTACTTAGTTTTTCTAAAATCTTTTTCTTATTTATTCTTTTTTTCGCAGGGTATGGTTTAACATTGGTGAGATTGTCAACAGGGAAAATCCTCCTCTCTTCATCCTTTAAGTCATAGCCTTCAATCAGCCAAACGCCTTTTTCATGATAAAGGTGCAAGAGATAAATTGAATAAGACTTTGTTATCTTCTCTTCCTTGATTGTAATCAATAAATAGCTATCCAAAAGGAGGATTTGGATGAGTTTTTCTAACATTGGATCGGGTAGGTCCGACAAATCAAGCAGGTCGGGATTATTGGGGTTTGTCCCTTCAAAAAGCAAGATTTGATTTAAAAGAACAAGGTCATCTTGCTGGTTTTCTGAGATGAGGCCAAGTAATTTTTCAGCTAAAGACTGACGACTCTTAAGATAAGGGAGTTGTTGATTTCTTGTGGCCATAAAGGCAATAAAAAGAGCTTTAATCTCATTATCGGTAAAGCGAACAGCGGGAAGGACAGAGTTGTTCATGACAATATAACCCCCATCCCTTCCAACTTCAGCAACAAGCGGCATCCCCATGGCTTCAATTTCTCTGATATCTCTAATAGCGGTCGAACGGGAGATATTAAATTCTCGCATGATTTCAGAAATTGTAAAGCGGGCGCGGTTGTTGATATACCGCATGATAGTATTAATCCGTTCAACTTTTTTCATCGGGATCCCCTAAACAGTATCATTTTTTGACATGATTTAAGGCTATTATAAACTCATCAAGTGAAAAGACAAATCATTTGATTAATATAAATTAAAAAGAAAGAAGGTTTTGCACATGGCAAATTACACTATAGAAGAAAAAGACAGCTTTACCGTTTTAGGCACTGGAACTGAGCTTAAGAGCGACTACAGGGACTATGCAGGTATAAACAAGGAAAAGGCAGACTTTTGGCAGGCCGTCAGCCAAGATGGAAGGCTAGATACTTTAAAAGCGATAGCCACAAACGACTACGTTTTTATCGTGAACGAAGCCGTGAATAACAAGATGATGCATTATGCTGGCGTCATGACAGAGGCAGCGGCACCAGAACTAGGAGAAACTAGAGTTATCCAATTTCCTAAGGGTGAATACTTAGTTGTTAAAGGGGAAGGTAATACTTTAGATGAATTGAGTAATAAAGTTACTGGTATTGCTTTTGGTCAAGCCTTACAAGAAGCAAACAATGTTGCCTATGTTGGTGGACCTAATGCAGCGGTTGTGATGGAGCAGCGAAACGGAGTCTTTTATGGTGAAATGTGGATTCCTGTAGTTAGGAAATAATGAGATAAAAGGAAGGTTGGAAATGCACTATATCGTTGATTTTAAAAATGTGTCTACAATTGGTTTAGAGTCTTCACCTGTAGCAGAAGCGCTCGCTGGTTTACGTGCAAATGAAGCCCGTTACTTTATGAACAAATACAAGCATGAATTTACGGTTGTACCAGCTAGCGAAAGCCAGGAGACCCTTGATTATGTGAACCGAATTTTGAAAGAAGAACGTGATATTGAGTTTGCAGCCAAACCTTTAGAAACATCGCGTTTTCAAGTGGAAAATATCAAAATGGCCTACGTCTTTTATGAGGATGGTCTTTCGGTCAACGTCATGTATACGGTTGATGGCTCTAAGAAGCGGGCTGTTGGTTTTAAGCTTTCTGAGGGGATGGAGGTACCACAGGAATTAGAAGGGAAGTTTAAGTTTGCTAGGCAGAAGTCTAAACTAGCTGGAACAATTCGAGGCTCGTTTTTTGTAATTAAAGGAGAATATTAAAGTAAGTAAAAGTGAAAGAGAAGTAATTCATCAATCTTTTATAATTGGTCACTCTTTTTCTTCATTTAGATATGAAAATCCTGATTGTACCAAATTTGCTGCAAAAGCAAAAATGACCATTCATGCAATAAATATCATATAACAAAGCAGCACCTTTCTATCATATTAGAAGGTGCTGTTACTTTTTTCGCAAAGCCTCATTTACTTATGATACGGTTCTGCTCACTTTACGAGATGGTAAAGCATTGTCTGAGGGAAACCAGAAGGTTATCTTCTTAACCTCCTTCCAGTTTTCATTCATTTGAACCTCTTTTTTTAGTGACCTTACAAGATGCTTCATTTTCATCCTTATGATACTTCTTCAATCCTATCTATTTCACGTTGTAACCGTCCCTAGCGAGATGCTCCAGAACAGCATAGCCCAGCCTTAAAGGTACTTGGCTTCTGACCCTCAGGAGCCTGCCACTAGAGGCTCCATGTAAATACTCTGCATTGGCAATTAATTCTACAAATGAAGAAAAAGAATTCGTCAAAAGAAGGGATTCTCCACCGTTGCTAATCCAGCCCTGAGTTTTCTCTGAAATTCATGAATCTTTTAATATTCAACAACATAGGAATAACTTGGTAATATTTTTTGAATTGGGACTTTTGTGAAAATGGCTGGTTTTCAAGGAAAGGTGATGTGACTATGAATATTTTAGAGGTTCGGAATTTAAAAAAATCCTTCGGTTCCATTCAAGCCGTTAAAGATATTAGCTTTTCTGTAAAAGAAGGAGAGATTTTTACCATCATCGGACCAAATGGGGCAGGAAAAACAACAACACTTGAGATGATTGAAGGCTTGGTTACGCCTGATCATGGAGAAATACAGTTTGGCGAATTGAACTGGAACAAGCACGCAATAACCATTAAAAGAAAAATCGGTGTACAGCCGCAATCTAGTGCCATGTTTGACTTATTGACCCCTGAAGAAAATTTGAATCTATTTGCTTCATTTTACGATAAGGCACGGTCAACTGAGGAAATTCTCAAATTGGTAAATCTGACCGAGCACCGAAAGAATCAAGTCAAGAAACTATCTGGCGGTCAGCGGCAACGACTTGCAATCGGGCTTGCCATGATTAGTGATCCCGAAGTCGTATTTCTTGATGAACCAACAACCGGACTCGATCCCCAGGCACGACGCAATGTTTGGGAGATCATTCTTGAGCTTAAGAAATTAGGGAAAACGACTATTCTCACAACTCATTACATGGAAGAAGCGGAAAAACTAAGCGACAGGGTGTGCATCGTTGACCAGGGGTTGGTCGTAATCTTGGATTCCCCCTCCGCATTAATAGAAAAATTAACAAATGAAAGAGAGGTTCGATTATCCTTCCTTGATGGAGAGAAAGCCGCCCATGATGCAGAGCTTTTTGCAAAAGCTCTTGATTCTGTGACACGGACAGTACGTGAAGACGCCGCACTTAAGCTATGGACCATTAAACCCGAGGATTTACTTTTTGACCTATTTAAATTTACAAAAGACAAGGAATATCAAGTCGAGCAAGTTTCGATTCACGAAATGAGTCTTGAAGATGTCTTTATCGCTTATACCGGTAAGGAGTGGAGGGATTAAGATGAATAATCTCAAGCAATTTAAACAAATGTTCCTTGCTCAATTAAAATTAACATTCCGTGAAAAACAAGCGTGGTTTTGGGGGATCTTTTTTCCAATTATTTTAATGGTCATCTTTATGACGATATTTGGCGGTGGTTCAAATGATGATTTCAGCACGAAAGTTGTTATTGTTAATGAATCTTCAAATGAAACGTCTACTATGATGGCTAAGCAATTACAACAAATTCCTATTATTAAAGCAAGTGGAAATGATTCTGTTAATGAAGATAAAGCAAAAGTTTTAGTAAAAGAGAAGGAAGTTGATGCTGCCATCATTTTGCCAGAATCAGCACAGGCAACATCGATTAAACTGATCGTAAACAAAGAAAATGAACAAAGTGTATCAACCCAAGTCGTTTCGGGTATTCTGGATAAATTTATTCAGCAGGCAAACTTGCAAGCAGTTGGTGCAACCCCAACCTATGAGCAGCAATTTGAAACCATTTCCTCAGGCAGCCAGGAATTAAAGTATACTGATTTTCTCTTAACTGGAATGATTGCTTTATCAATTGCCCAAGGCGGCTTATTCGGAATGGTTGACTTAGTGGATATGCGCAGAAAAGGGTTAATAAAAAGGCTGCGGATGACCCCGGCAAAAATGGGGATCTTTGGTCTTAGTGATATGGTGATGCGCCTGTTATTTAGCATCATTCAAATCATTCTCTTATCCTTAATTGGCGTATTCCTATTCGGGGCTAATTTGTTTATTAATTTCCCTAGTTTACTGCTGGTCATCTTAATCGGAGCCCTCTCCTTCAATGCAATTGGCTATTTTATTTCTTCTTTTAGCAATACAAATGAGGCCTACATGGGAGCAGCAAACATTGTCAGCTTTCTGATGATGTTTGTAAGCGGTATTTTCTTTCCGGTTGAAACAATGCCCGAATGGCTGCATCCTGTTTCAAACATTCTTCCGCTCACCTATTTTGCAGACGGTCTAAGAGACAGTATGGTCTATAATACTTCTATTCTTTCAGCCTCTCTTTGGTTTGGTTTTGGAAACATGCTTCTTTGGGGTGGAATTGCCTTTATCATTGGTTCCTTGTTATATAAAAGAAAATCAATTGTGTCAACCAGGTAAAACGATGAAACAAAGGACGGTACTATTACCTCAAATTTATTAATTCTTCTTGGATTATCAAAATTTCGCAAAAAAATCCTGTCCCTAATTTCCAAAGGCCCGACTAGTTCCTATCCGCTAGTCGCGCCTTCGGTTTATATGAAAAATGAGTGAACTTTTTAGAAGAACCCAGCCCTCTTTTTCATGAAGGCTGGGTTCTTTATAGAAGTTATAATAAAATGACTAGTACTCAACTTTCGCACCGTTGCGTTTTTATAGGAAACCGCTGGATCACCTCGATCCCATCGGCCACCCTCAGCTTGGCTCCGTCGATGCCATCAACGACATTTTCGACCAATCTGAGGTCCTTCCCGGCATCGATCCTAATGCCATTGGCGGCCTGTCGAATGACGTTGCACTCGATCCTGATGCCTGAAGGGATTCCTTTGCCCCGTCCGTCAGCACCGCGGTCCTCACTGAGCCGGATCGCCCAGAACCCGTCAGTCCCTCCAGTGATGTGATTACCGTGCAACTCTGTGCCTGGCGCATTGCGGACCTCGATGCCAGCCTTCGAATCCTTCCCGGCGGTGATCCTGTTATCCTCGATGAGGGTCTCAGGAGTTCCTAGGATGACGAGGATTCCCTGACGGTTTCCAATCAAATCGTTGGAGTGCACCCAGTTTCCAGGTCCTGAGGCATCGTGCTTGTTCTTGGACCCGCCGGAATTTCCCAGCGCGATGCCCGCCCCCTGCCCGCCGATAACCGTGTTGTCCCGGATCTCGTTCAGATACTCACCCTCGCCGTGCAGGTCGATTGCGTCGAGGTGGCTGCCGGTGATAGTGTTCTCCGCCACGAGATTGTTGTGTGTGGGGAACTGAAGCAGAATGGCGTGCCTCAGATGCCTGCCATTTAAGGTATTACCGATAACGACATTGTGCCGGGAATCATTGGTGGCATCCGGGTCGTGCTGGTCCGCTGAGCCCTCGATAGCGATGCCGTAGCCCTGTCCGCCTGGACCGACAGCAGTTGCCTCACTTACGTAGTTTCCAGAGAGGGTCACTTCACGGCTTGCCTTGACGGAGATCCCGTGGCGCTCGAACCTGCGAATGCCCACGTTTTCCACAAGTACCTGTGAACTAGCCTTCCGTTTGAGGGCTCCGAGGTAAATCCCGTACATCGGGCCGCCACCCGCATTGCCGTTGTCTGGGTCATCTCCGAGGGGACCCTCATGACGGGAGGTAATGGTGAAGTCAGCGATGATGACATCGTGAATGCCCGAGCCACGGATCACCCGGCTGTTATCCTCGCCATCGAGGGAGGTCAGCAGCACAGTCCGTTCCTGGCCCTCACCGCGCAGGTCTACACCACTGCGCAACACGATGTTCGCCGACTTGTCGGCCGGGTCAGTGGAGCGCAGGTCATATGTGCCGGCTGGCAGTACGACCTCGTCACCTGGTTCAGCCGCGTCCAAGGCCGCTCGGATGGCTGCTGCATCGTCTTGTGAGTCCGGATCCGGATCTGCCCCGAAGTCTGTGACGTACAGGGTCCTGCCTGTGGCCGGACCTGGTGTCGGCACCTCGATCGGCGCACCGGACCGGTCTACCAAGCCCGGGACCTGCCAGTCACCGTGCCCGGACGGGGCGGGTTCCACGGCGTCATCGCTCCCAATCGGCCCTTCGGATTCCTCAACGGTACATGCGGTCAAGAGGGCCATCAGGCCAAGGGCCACCCACCACAAATACGCCGGACCTCGCCTGCTTTTTCGAACGGATTCCTTCATAATACTTCTCACGTCCTTCCTTAACTCTTTTCGTCCATTCGTCGCCTATGAAGGTGTCGAGAAAAGCAATGAGCCCGCGGGCCTCGGCTTGATTCACCGAGTCCGCGGGCTCACCACCTTCGAGATGCCTAACAATCCCTGCCGGGTCGCCGATGTCATCCCATGGCCAAGGGCCTATCGATGTGATTTATCTTTGCCTTTGCCCTTGCTCTTGTCCCTGCTGAGTTTGAAGTTCAACGGGACGTCCTTTTTTAACGGGGTGTCTGCTGAGGAACCGCCGACATGTACACCGTACTTTCCGTCAGCGGTAGCCCACTTGCCGTCAGCCCAATTCACAAGGTTGTCCGGTTCTTTTGGAATGAAGTAGGAGAACGGGTGATTGGAGTCAGCCTGATTAATCCGCAAAGTCACTCGCTTGCTCTCACCGGGCTCAAGATAAACCTTTTCGAAGTTGACGAGTCGCTTGGCTGGCTGTCCCGCCTCCTCTGGCAGGGTCAAATAGACCTGGGCGGTTTCTTTGCCGGCAACGCTACCCGTGTTCGTCACGGTGAAGGACACGTCAATACCGGACAACGAGCCTCCTGGGCCACCTCCTTCACCGCGAACCCTCTTCACCTTGAGGTTGGCATACTTAAAGGTCGTGTACGACAGGCCGTACCCAAATGGGAAGACAGGCTTCACGTTGTTGGCCTCGTACCAGCGGTAGCCCATCTTAAGGCCCTCTGTATACTGGGCAATTAGCTGGTCGGAACCGTCACCGTACGGGCCAGGGCCTCCTGGCTTGCCAGTGTCTTGACGGGTTCCAGGGAACTGCTTCTCGGTCGCGAAGGCGGCCTCACGATCAGTGGCACCGAACGTCATAGGCAACTTGCCGGACGGATTGACCTTACCATAGAGCAGATTGGCGACGGCATTGCCATCCTCCATTCCCGGATACCAAGCCTCAAGCACTGCAGGGACCTTATCCAGCCACGGCATGAGCACCGTACCGGAAGTTTTCAGGACCACAACCGTGTTCTTTGCGTTGGCTTTCAGAACAGCGTCGATCATCGGCTCCTGCTCCACCCAGTCCACTCGATCCGGGTTCTTGTCAAGGTCGATAGCCGGGAAGCCGAGTGTCTCGCGGTCCTTGGTCTCATGCGGGTTGTCGCCGATCATGAGAAGCACGACATCGGACTCAGCGGCAAGCTTAGCAGCAGCCTTCGGGTCACGGCCATCATTGTACGTCACTTTGGTGCCATAGCCCAGCTCCTTGATCACATTCTCTAGGCCCTGTTTTGGTGTGACCGTATAAGAGGTCACGACGTTCTCATTGTCGTCCCGAACGGAGCGCGGGGACATCTTGGCAATACCAGCGAACCACTCGACGCCGATCAGCGCGATTGACTTC
Organism: Bacillus sp. JJ1532; assembly: GCF_036965085.1. Classification (NCBI taxonomy): domain Bacteria; kingdom Bacillati; phylum Bacillota; class Bacilli; order Caryophanales; family Bacillaceae; genus Bacillus; species Bacillus sp. JJ1532. The sequence continues at coordinate 59,602 of NZ_JBALOW010000055.1, read as the reverse complement.
GGCTTGCCGTCCAGTGGCAGGAAGCCGTCATTGTTCTTCAATAGCACAGAACCTTCCTCGGCCATCTTCCGCGCGCTAGCGCCGTTGGCCTTCAGGTCGACAATCTCCGGTAGGAACTTGTTGAAAGGCTCATCCATGTGGCCGTACTCAATCATTTTGATATACCGTGGACGAAGTAGATTGTCAATGTCGTTCTCTGTCACCTGACCCGAGTCAAGGGCCTTCTTGATCTTCTCTTGAGTGTAGTATTGTGGTGCCCAATCGAGCTCGACATTCGTACCCGCCTTGATGGCAGCGACCGTGTTGTGAATCGCGCGACGGTCACTCATGACCCAACCGTCGAAGCCCCAGTTGCGCCGCAGAGCATCTTGGAGCAATTCAGAACTGTCACAGGCATAAATGCCGTTGACATCCGGGAACGAACACATCATGGAGGCCGGGTCAGCATTCTTGACGGTCATCTCGAATGGCAGCATGTACAGCTCATTCATGGCCTTTGAGGGAACCTGGACACCCATCGTCCACCGCTCGGTTTCCTGCTCGTTGCCAGCTAGATGCTTGAGTTGGGCCTGGACCCCCTGTTTTTGGATGCCCTTGACCTGCTCGGTCGCCAGGGTACCAGTCAGGTATGGGTCCTCACTGAAGTACTCATAGTTCCGGCCATTATACGGGTGGCGCACGAGGTTCATGCCCGGTCCCAGCATCACATGATGCGCGAAGGCACGTGTCTCCGCGCCGAGGATTCGACCGGCCTCATAGTTCAGCCCTCGGTTGAAGGTCGCGGCCATAGCCAGGGTGGACGGCAGGCCCGTCGCCACTGGGTCATTGCCACACGATCCGCCCTTCACACCCGTACCACCGTTGGTCATGCGGACTGTGGGGATACCCAGTTCCTCGATTCCACGGATCTGCCGGCCGGTGTCCTGCCACTCACACCCGGGCAGGGTACCCTGAGGCGGGAATACGCCGCTCATATACTTGTTACTACCGCCCCTTTTGATGACGACCGTCTCACCTTTGTCGTTCTCATTGAAGCGCGAGATGGCGATTTGCTGGATCTTCTGTTCCATCGTCATCGCGTCAAGAAGCAGCTTGGTGCGCTCCTCAGCAGAGAGCTTGGTGTTCATCCAGGGCTTGGTCCCTTCCGCTCTACCGTTCATCGTATTAATAGGCATTACTAACGTAGACATGAAGATTATTGCTGTCAATAAAATTGGAAACATTCTTTTCATCTTAATATCTCCCTTACATCTAGTTGTCTATTCGAATTGAAATAATTCATTTCATCTTAATATCTCCTTCACATCTAGTTGTTTATTCGTATTAAAATAATTCGTTTTTTAAACTCTCCTTTACTATCTAGTAAGTCCATTATTAGAGAGATATACTATTACGCTAGTATGACTGGTTAATTGCAGAACACCAACAAAAACCAAGAGAATAGCAATGCTCCTAAAGTCCTAAAAAGGTTTTCAAACACTGTAGCAGCAATGATTTCCAGATAAACAATCAAAATAAATTAAATTTAATAAGCATTATGCTTCATTATTCTTACCACAAGTAAATGAAGTTTTTTTAATAAATTCAGGGGAAAATAGGAAAAAACAAGTTGGTAGAGGGGCGTCGTATGACGAAAGCAACAGATTTACTTGTTCAGTGCTTAGAAAATGAGGGCGTTGAGTATATTTTTGGCATCATGGGTAAAGAAACCCTTGACCTGATGGATTCATTTCATCAATGTTCATCATGAACAAGGGGCAGCTTTTATGGCAGATGTTTACGGTCGACTAACAAATATCCATTTCTATAACACTAAAAAAGCCTCTATAAAAAGGTTATCCCTCTTTATAGAGGTGTTGAAACTACTCTATTACATTGCCGTTAATCCACCGTCAATGACAAATTCAGAACCTGTAGAATAGCTAGATTCATCCGATGCTAGGAAAAGTACCATATTAGATACTTCTTCTGGTTTTGCTATACGTTGAACTGGAATGTGTTTTGCAAACTCTTTTATTTGTTCTACTGCATCACCTTGTGTAACCATTGGAGTTTCGATTACACCAGGGTGAACAGAGTTAACACGAATTCCTAATCCACCAAGTTGAAGAGCTGCCGCTTTTGTAATTCCACGTACAGCGAATTTTGTATCTGTGTACCCTATCGCACCACCAACAAGTCCATTTATGGATGAAATGTTGATAATTGAACCACTTCCTGCTTTTTGCATTGAAGGGATTACCGCTTTCATTCCTAAGAAGACGGATACTTGGTTAATATCAACTATTTTGCGATATTGTTCTTCTGTCATTTCCATTAGTGGAACACTCATGCTGATCCCAGCGTTGTTTACTAATATGTTGATTGGACCAAATGCTTTTTCAGTCTCAGTAATAACTGTGGCCCAGTCATCTGCACTGGTTGCATCTTGCTTCACAAATTTTACGTTTTCTCCTAATTCATTCGCTAAAGCATTTCCACCTTCTTCATTTAAATCTGTGAAGACTACTTTTGCTCCTTCTTTCGCAAAAAGTCGTACATGAGACGCTCCCATTCCCCGTGCGCCACCAGTAATAACTGCTACCTTATTCTCTAATCGACCCATTAAATTTCCTCCATTCTATTCGGGAATGCTTCCGCCGTAATCATTCCCATAAATGTTTTTTATTACGAAACCACTTCATCATAACTTTATCATGATAAATTAATGATAGTCTAACTATCATTAATCAAATTGTAAACGAATTCTGATATAATTGCAAAACAAATAGATTCCATGTATATCTAAAATAGATTCAAACGAAGGAGATTGTTATGGAGGCTTCCAACAAAACTGGATTAAGAGAAAAAAACAGAAACAAACGTTACCAAGGTATTATAAAAACAGCTGAACGATTATTTGCAGATTCTGGATTAGAAAACGTCAAAATGCAAGTTATCGCTGATGAAGAAGGAATTGGCATCGCTACTTTATTTCGATACTTTCCAAAAAAAGATAAATTAATTGTCGCGGTTGCAACATCGATAATGGAAGAAGAGCTTTATCAATTTCAACGAATTGCCAATGAGCCAAACAATGCGTATGAAAAGTTTAGTAAGATATTTGATTACCTAACGGAGAGTGTTACCCACCCATCCAAAAACTCTACGAAGTTTATTGATGCATTCGAAAATTATGTAGCTATATCAAAGGAGCCATTGGAAGATATCGTTATATATGACGAAGTTAGAGAAGAAATCTATGTCTTGATGTTGGGAATTATGCAAGAAGGAGAACTCGATGGATCGATTCGTAAGGAAATAAATATAAAGGAAACCATGATTTCCCTCATAAACAGCTTTGGTTTATTCGCTCGAAAGTTGGCCCTTATGAAATCAGTTAACTATTACGATGTAGAGGTAAAACCGAAGCGACAATTACAGATTATGAAAGAACTCTACTTATCACATATTAAAGCTTAGAAATCATGAATAATGTCCTATTAAATAAAACAACGACAATTGACCGTTGTGTTAAACGTATTCATGAAGTGAACGATGGCAATTCTGCAAACTTAACAGACTTCACAAACTGGACAGTTATAAATGCCTTTGTCCAAGAATTTGACATTAGTGATATTAACGATAAAAAATTATATAATAGCCAGCTAAACGATTACATTACAGTTCATGATGATACCGTTCAAAAATTAATCGAATCTTTATCAATTATGAAAACCTGCTTTCATTCTTTAAATCGACAAGAATTTGGGTTAGTTTATCCTGATATTACGATCATTCCTCCTGAATCATTAGCTTTAGATATTGTATTATCAAATAAAGCACTCTGTCTTTTCGATGAAATCTCAGCATTATGTGAAAAAATTCAACTAGCCTCAAAATAAAATAAATATATGATTCATTTTAGTATATAAATTCAAGACCACCTAAAACATTGTAAAATTTAAGTTTTGGTGGTCCTTTTAAAAAACCGCACCTACTTATGGTACGGTTCCCTCCTAATAATCCTAAACCCTCGATACACCTACATAATCAAACTCCAATCCCTGACATGTATGAATGCAGTCTGACTCATTTACAGAGTCTTCATCGATTACCCATGTCGCAGTGTCCCAAGATTCCAGCTCATTCCAAAATTATATTCAAGAAGGACAAAAGAAAAATGGAACAATTCTGATACAGCAACCACCTAATAGGTTGCTATCTACAGATTAGGAACACACTCTGTCCCAATCCCTCTCATTCATTGTTTTAAATGTTCATTTAAAATACTTTCTTCCAAAATACCAGATGGATCGCCATATACTTTCGTAATATGTTTTTCTCCCCAAGTGCAAAGCGAATTTAAGATGCCTTCTAAGCTCCAGCCATATTCACTAAGCTCATACTCTACTTTTGGAGGAACTTGATTATAAACAATTCTTTTAATGACTCCATCGTCCTCTAATTCACGTAATTGTTGCGTCAACATCTTCTGTGTAATATTTGGCATGAGACGCTTTAATTCACTTGTTCGTTTCTTCCCGCGTGTCAAATGACAGAGAATGACACATTTCCACTTTCCCCCTATCACTTCCAGCGTCGCTTCAACTGAAATATTGTATTTCTTATCCTTCATCCTTTATTCCTCCTCACGCATAGGAACTTAAAAGTATCTATAGCACTTTTAAGTACGTACTTCTCCACTGATTTGATATGTATCATAATAGCATCTATCGGTTGAGTTTGAATGTAATTATTTTTTAGTTTACTAAAAACAAGATCGATCATACATTTCCAAATGATTAAGGAGGAGAAAAATGTCTTTAGATAAAAAACAAAGTACATTCGCACTGCTAGCCCTCGCTATAAGTGCATTTGCAATAGGAACAACAGAGTTTATCAGTGTAGGGCTCTTGCCATTAATAGCGAATGATTTACAAATATCTGTTACGACAGCAGGCTTAACAGTTTCCTTATATGCATTAGGAGTAACATTTGGGGCACCGATTCTAACATCCATTACTTCTAGTATGTCACGAAAATCATTACTACTTTGGATTATGGTTATTTTTATTATCGGTAATAGTATTGCTGCTAGTGCGACAAGCATTGGTGTGTTACTTGTTGCTCGAGTCTTTTCTGCCTTTTCACATGGAGTTTTTATGTCCATTGGCTCTACCATCGCTGCAGATTTAGTACCAGAAAATCGAAGAGCTAGTGCCATATCCATTATGTTTTCTGGACTCACGGTTGCCACTGTAACAGGTGTACCATTGGGAACATTTATTGGGCAACAATTTGGTTGGAGAATGGCCTTTATCATCATCATTGGCGTCGGAGTTATCGCCTTAATCGCGAATAGCATTCTGATTCCATCTAGATTACGAAAAGGTACTCGTACAACGGTTCGTGATCAATTCAAATTAGTGACAAATGGGCGCTTATTACTTTTATTTATAATTACCGCCTTAGGTTATGGAGGAACATTCGTTGTCTTTACTTACCTATCTCCCATATTACAGGAAATAACAGGATATAAAGAAGGAACAGTTGCAGTTATTCTTCTTGTATATGGGATTGCGATCGCTATTGGCAACATGGTAGGTGGAAAGTTATCTAATAACAATCCAATTACGGCATTATTTTACATGTTTATTGTGCAAGCAGTGATACTATTTATCCTCATGTTTACGGCACCTTATAAAATAGCAGGATTGATTACCATTTTCTTAATGGGGGTTCTCGCTTTTATGAATGTGCCTGGATTACAAGTGTATGTGGTCATGTTAGCAGAACGATTTGTACCCACTGGAGTAGATGTGGCGTCGGCCATCAATATTGCTGCATTTAACGCGGGAATTGCCATTGGATCCTACTTAGGTGGTATTATTACAGACACTATTGGACTGATTCACACCTCTTGGGTAGGTGCACTTATGGTATTGATAGCTGCCATCCTTGCAGGTTGGAGTGCATCCCTTGAAAGAAAAGACCAAAGAGGGAATAAATTGAAGGAGGCGGTTTCCTAAGTAATCAATGTGTGAAATCACCAAATATGAACGATCTCATTTTCTTAATAAAAATTGGAGGTTTATTTATAATGGTTAAAAACTTACAAGATACAATTACTTTGCATAATGGTGTAAAAATGCCTTGGTTTGGAATTGGAATGTTTAAAGTAGAGAAAGGGCCTGAACTGGTTAATGCCGTTAAATTTGCAATTAAACATGGGTACCGTAGTATTGATACAGCAGCCATTTATGAGAATGAAGAAGGCGTTGGTCAAGCTATCCAAGAAGGGATAAAAGAAGCAGGGATCTCTAGAGAAGAACTATTTATCACATCGAAAGTTTGGAATTCTGACTTAGGTTACGAATCAACTATAGCAGCTTATGAAACAAGTCTAAAGAAACTTGATCTTGAGTATTTAGATCTCTATCTTATTCACTGGCCTGTAGTAGGTAAATATAAGGAAGCTTGGCGTGCATTAGAGACTCTTTATAAAGAAGGAAGAGTAAAGGCTATTGGAGTAAGCAACTTCCAAGTTCACCATCTTGAAGACTTAATGAAAGATGCCGAAATTAAACTGATGATCAATCAAGTAGAGTACCACCCACGTTTAACACAAACAGAAATACAAAACTATTGCCAACAACATGGGATTCAGTTAGCGGCCTGGTCCCCTTTAATGCAAGGCCAACTATTAGATAATCCGACCTTACAAGAAATAGCCAATAAACATAACAAAGCCGTTGCTCAAATTATTTTACGATGGGATTTACAAAATGGCGTAGTAACCATTCCGAAATCTACAAAAGAACATCGAATTGTTGAGAACTCAACCGTATTCGACTTCGAACTAACTGAGGAAGAGATGCAACGAATTAACGACCTGAATCAAAATCATCGAGTCGGGCCTGATCCTGACAACTTTGATTTTTAAATTAATTCTTAATTGTCAAAGTGAACGTCTAATGTATCCCTCGTCACTTTGATTTAAACATCCTCATTTACTTATGGTACGGTTCACCGCAACGCATCAAAATGAGGTTCTCTTGGATTTCAAAAAGAATTCTAAAATTAAAGCGCCTAAAACCCGTTCATCTCACTTCCTTTTAAATAAGAATTCTTGTCCTTAATTAAGTAAAGTAAAATAAGGGGAGATTTTCCGATTATGCAAAGAAAATCCCCCATTTTCACGTTTTTCGAGTCAATAGGCGGAATCTATCCGTCTATTTAAGCGATTTTTGACTATTCACCTGATCGGGTACTTAACATGATCCCCCAACCGATAAGAGCGGATACTCTTGATCCCAGATGCAGGAATCAACATCTCAAAATTTCGGGGAGGGACAGGCACGGACAGTTTTACCCAGCATCCACTTGTTCCTGGATTTCTTTTAAAATTCTTTCAAGTGATGTCACGACGCCTTTTTCGTCCTTGTAGCTGATATGTTGCGGCCGGAAATGAATGGGAGAGTCAATGCCCGCCGCTGCTGAAATTCGAAACAATCCCTGTCTTAGGGTAACTAGGTAATTTACTACCCGAAATTTCTTTTCATCAATGACAAGTGCCTTTTGGAGATTAGGGTCTGTTGTCGCAACGCCGACTGGACAGGCGTTTGAATTGCATTTCAAGGTTTGGATACATCCAACCGTGATCATAAATCCACGCGCGATGTTGACTAGGTCAGCCCCCATAGCCAGAGCGATGGCTATTCGGTCAGGGGTGAATAGCTTGCCAGAGGCAATGATTTTGACCCGGTCACGGACCCCATATTTTTGTAGAGTCGCGACTAAAATGGGCAGGGCTGATTTAATTGGCAAGCCTACAGTGTCAATTAATTCCTGATAGGATGCCCCCGTACCACCTTCACCGCCGTCAACCGTTATAAAATCAGGTCCTTTTCCGGTATCGCGCATATACTTGGCTAATTCTTCGACGCTGTCATTCCCACCAACCACAATCTTCATTCCTACAGGCTTGCCGGTATGTTCACGTATTTTTTCAATAAATTCGCACAGTGAACCCACATCGCTAAATTGGTGAAAGCGGTTTGGACTATCAACAGATTTCCATGCCTCTACCTTGCGAATCTCCGCGATTTCCGGAGTTACTTTTTCACCGTCAATATGGCCGCCGCGTGTTTTGGCTCCTTGAGCAAGTTTAAGTTCAAAGGCTTTTACTTGGGGGATTTCACTTTTCCTTTTCAACTCGTCCCAATCAACCTCGCCATTTTTATCTCGAATCCCAAATAGGCCTGGGCCAATCTGCATGATGATATCGACCCCTCCTTCTAAATGATAAGGGGATAATCCACCTTCACCGGTATTCATCCACGCGCCTTTTGCCAATGCCAATCCTTTTGATAAGGCAGTAATGGCACTTTTTCCAAGTGCTCCATAACTCATTGCCGACATGCCGATAAGGCCTTTCAGAACAAATGGAAATTTGGTGTCCGGGCCAATGACGACGGCATCATCATCATGCAATAACTGGGCGAGCGAGTCCTCGTCCTCCCATTTTTCCTCACGTTGGGAAAAAAGCGGGTCCTTCAATAGGATGTATCGTTTCGTAAACACTTTTGTTTCACGGTCCATTTTTATTTCTTCGGCAAGTCTAGGGAACATCGCGTTGCGGATATAGAGACCTTCCTCATCAAAATCCCGTTTTGATCCAAATGCAACGACATCCCTTTTGTATTTAGCACTTTTAACAATATGCTCATATTCGTCGCGTGAAAATGGCTTCCCTTCCGTATCACTGTTGAACCAATATTGGCGAAATTCCGGACCTATTTTTTCTAAAAAATAACGCATCCTGCCAAGCGCGGGATAGTTGCGTAAAATCGAGTGGGCCTTTTGATTACGGTCAAATATGTATAAGTAAACAAGAAAAATAATAAGCCCGAGAAGAATAAGCGCTCCTAATCCTATTACTATTACAATCAAAATATTTGCGATATACACTGAATCCAGCCCCTTAAAAAGACATATGGGCTTAATTTATACAGGTTTTAATAGTTTATACATTCCTACATATTTCTCCCATTATGAGGGAAAATAAGCAAACGAAAAAATTAGGAAATGGGGGCGATGAATTGAAAGCTTCGGATTTATTTGTGAAATGTTTAGAGAATGAAGGGGTTAAATACATATTTGGGATCCCCGGCGAGGAGAACACTGATTTCGTTGATTCTCTGATTGAGTCAGATATTGAACTAATCCTTGTTCATCATGAACAGGCGGCTGCATTTATGGCTGATGTATATGGCCGCTTAACCGGTAAACCCGGTGTTTGCTTAGCCACACTTGGGCCGGGTGCAACCAATTTACTAACCGGAATCGGGGATGCCTTTCTTGACCATGCACCGCTTGTCGCCATCACAGGTCAAGCGAGTTTGGAGAGAATCCATAAAGAATCCCATCAATATGTAGATATTGTCGGTGTTTTTGATAAAATCACCAAATGGAATCAACAAATTCGGGTAGCCCACACGATTCCGGAAATCGTCCGTAAAGCATTTAAACAAGCCGTACTGGAGAAACCTGGCGCTGTTCATATTGAGCTTCCTGAGGATATCGCCATGCAAGAAACGGAAGGAAAGCCACTTCCAGTATCGCAAAAGCCATCTTCCAGTCCTTCAAGAAGTTCTTTGAACAAAGCAGCCGAGGCAATAAACCGTTCGAAAAAGCCAATTATTTTAGCAGGAAACGGCGTGATTCGCGATGAGGCTGCCGTAGAGTTAAGACAGTTTGCCGAAGCAAAAAATATTCCGGTCGTAAACACCTTTATGGCGAAAGGCGTTCTGCCAGCCAATCATCCTTTAACACTATATACAGTAGGAATGCAAGCCAAAGACTATGTTCTTTGCGGATTTGATCAAGCGGATTTAATTATTACGGTTGGCTATGATTTTGTAGAATACTTACCAAAATATTGGAATGACGAGGCCGGGAACGGAATTGTTCATATTGACAGCCTTCCAGCGGAGGTCGATGCCTACTATCCACTTGAAGCTGAATTAGTTGGGAATGTGAAGGAAGCACTAGAGGCGTTAAGCCCTTTGGTTGAAAAGAAAGAACTGTGGCCGGCAGTTGTGAAGTTAAAGGAGCAGCTGGTGGAAAAATTGCATGCTTCCGATGAGCTGTCAGGAAGCCCCGTGAAACCACAGCGAATCATTGCCGATATAAAAAAAGCAGAAAAAGGCGAAGCCATTATTATTTCAGATGTTGGGGCCCATAAATTGTGGATTGCCCGCTTGTATCAGCCTGAAAAGCCAAATCATACGATTATCTCAAATGGCTGGGCAACGATGGGTATTGCCGTACCTGGAGCTATTGCCGCGAAACTTGCCCATCCGGAAAAACCAGTAATTGCGGTAACGGGTGATGGTGGTTTCCTCATGAATGGGGTCGAGCTTGCAACAGCCAAACGGCTAGGACTAGCGTTTGTGGTCATTATTTTTCATGATTCGAAATTTGGCTTAATCGAATGGAAACAGCTGAATAAATTTAATCGGTCAGCGGATATTGAATTTACAGATCCAAACTTTTTAGATTTTGCCAAAAGCTTTGGGGTAAAAGGGATGAAAGTGACTCATTCTGATGAATTGCTTCCCATGCTTGAAAAAGCACTATCGAGTAACGAAATTGTGCTGATTGATGTGGATGTTGATTATTCGGAGAATGTCAAGTTATCAAAAACACTTGGTGATTATATTTGTAAATTATAGGAGGTTTATCAGGTGAAAAAGAAATGGCAATTGTGGATTGGCGGAAAATGGCGAGAAGCAAAAACGTATGAACCTTTATATAGTCCCCATACAAATGAGTTTCTTTCAGATATTGGCCAGGCAGAGCCAGCCGATGCCATAGAGGCGATTGTCGAGGCAAATGCGGCTTTTCAAAAATTTAGGAACTATCCGGCGCATGCCCGTGCCAAAATTTTAGCAAAAGTCGCCGATATCCTGGAGGAACGAAGCTTGGAATGTGCGGAAATCATGGCGCTAGAGGGTGCAAAATCCATCCGTAATGCTCGCGAGGAAATAAATCGCACAGTGCAAACCTATCGTTTCGCAGCAGAAGCCGCCAAGAGTAATTACGGGGAACAAATTCCGATGGATGCAGCTGAAGGCGGGGAAAACCGCTTTGGATTTACGATTCGCACGCCAATTGGTGTGGTGACGGCTATTACCCCGTTCAATTTTCCGTTTAATCTTGTTGCCCACAAGGTCGGGCCGGCCATTGCTGCAGGGAATGCGATCGTGTTGAAACCAGCCGAACAAACGCCGATTTCTTCTTTATTTTTAGCAGAGGCTTTTAAAGAAGCGGGGCTGCCGGACGGAGTGCTAAACATTATTCCGGGCAAGGGGGATGTTTTAAGTGAGGCATTAACCACACATCCCTATGTAAAAAAGGTGACCTTTACGGGGAGTGTGGAAGTCGGTCATATCATTCAGCAGCAGGCCGGGTTTCGCAAACTCACACTTGAACTTGGGTCTAATTCACCCTTTATCATCGACGAAGGTGTCGATATTGACCAATTGATCGAGCGATCGGTCATGGGGGCTTTTTCCTATAATGGCCAAGTGTGTATTTCAATTCAGAGGATTTATGTCCATCAATCCTTATACGGCGAATTCTTGGAGCGATTCGTCAGCAGAACGAAGCAACTGGTGATTGGTTCACCACTGGATGAAAAGACGAATATCACCGCGGTTATTTCGAAAAAGTCTTTAGATCGTCTACAGAGCTGGATCAATGAAGCCGTTCAGGAAGGCGCGAAAATCGAATGCGGTGGAACGGTGGAAGGCAATGTTTTGGCACCAACGGTTCTAACCAATGTGAACCGTGATTCAAAAGTGTCTCGTTTTGAAGTTTTCGGACCAGTCGTTTGTATTGCACCGTTTGATACCCTGGACAATGCAATAGCCGAAGCAAACGATTCCCGCTACGGTTTGAATTCCGGAATCATCACGCCAAGCATTGAACGTGCCTTCTATGCGGCCACCCGCTTGGAAACAGGCGGTGTCATTGTGAACGACATTCCCACCTACAGAATCGACAATATGCCCTATGGCGGCTGGAAAGACAGTGGCGTAGGCAGAGAAGGCGTTAAATATGCCATGCGCGAAATGATGGAAGAAAAATTCATCAGCTTAAAATTCAGCGACAACAATTAAACCGGGGAAGGTTCGAAACAAGCTATAACCTTTCTACCTGGGCTTTTCTAAAAACATATTAAAAAATTCAGGCTAACACTCCGCATGACTTTTTCTATATATATACCAACATGTAGCTTAATCAAACTATCAAGCACTCTTCAACCATGGTGCATTTCAGCATTGAGGGTTCCGTTTTGAGGTGCTTTTCTTAAAATACGTGCCGAAATGGCAGTCGTATTGGCATCGTTATTGGTATATAAAAAATAAGACTCGCCAAGCATGGCGAGTTTCTTTATTAGGAATACAAAAACCTTATTTATATAAAACCGCACTTACTTATGATACGGTTCCCCCCGATTTATCCTGTAAGCCCGATAAACCTGTTCCACTAAAACCAACCTCATCAACTGATGCGGAAACGTCATCTTTGAAAAACTCAATTTCTCATTAGCCCGCTTCAACACATCCTCACTCAACCCCAGCGATCCGCCAATTACAAACGCCACCTTACTCTTCCCATATGTAGCAAGCTTGTCCAACGTGTCAGCAAGCTCCTCCGATGATTTCATCTTCCCTTCAATCGCAAGAGCAATCACATGGGCATCCGGATTAATTTTGGCTAGAATCCGCTCGCCTTCCTTTTGCTTCACCTGCAGCATTTCAGTCTCACTCAACTCTTCTGGTGCCTTTTCATCTGGAACTTCAATAATATCCATTTTGGCATAAGCAGATAATCGCTTTAGATATTCATCGATTCCCTGTTTTAAATACTTCTCTTTTAACTTTCCAACGGTAACTATCGAGATATTCACAAGTCATCCTCACTTTACAAACAAGATATCAACAGGAGTTATCCACATATCCACATTTTCTATCCACATATTGTGTGAGATCATTCGTTCGCCACAAGATATATTGCCTGATTTCGACAATATTCACAGGGTGTTGATAACTTTTCCTCGTCTGAAATTTTCGTTAACATTGGAAAGGTCTCATACTCATCAACGATTGTATCTATTGCTATATCAACATGTTCGTCACAGCTGTATATGATTTGCTCGTTTTCTTTCATGCTCATTCCACCTAGTTTCTAAAATTGTATTGTGGATAATTAAAAATCCACATCGTTTTTCAGTTATCCACATTTCATCTTAACAAAACAAAAACAAATGTGAAAGCACCCTCATTTTTTATATAGCCAGACCTGCAAAAAGTTATTCACAGTTTAAGCCTTCTCCATTCAATTTCAAAAAAACAGGAGAGCACTTGTCGCTCCCCTGTCTCAAATCCTATTCACTTATTTAAAACGTTTCCCCGCTCAGTTTTACCGTTACTTCCTGAAGCTTTCCATCGCGGTAGAATTTCACTTTCATTTGGTCGCCGACTTTCTTTTTATTGTAAAGGTGCTTTCGAAGGTCTACGACATCTTTGATTTGTTCTCCATCCATTTCAACGATTACATCGAGCTCCTGCAATCCCGCTTGTGCAGCTGGTGAGTTTGGCACAACCTGCCTTAAAGCAACACCATAGTTCACATCTCTTGGCAGCTTCAATGCCTCCTGCTGATAGTAAGATGGGATTTCGTTAACGGATTTTAAATCTACACCCATATATGGCCTTTTGACATCGCCGAATTTTTCAAGATCATTAATAATCGGAAGTGCGGAGTTGATTGGGATCGCTAAGCCGATTCCTTCAACTGCACTCTGGGCAATTTTCATGGAGTTGATTCCAATGACCTGCCCTTTAATATTGACTAAGGCTCCGCCACTGTTACCAGGGTTAATCGCTGCGTCTGTTTGAAGTACTTCGGCATTCCAGTCAATGACGCCATCACGGTTAATATCTACTGGAATGGTCCGCTCTAATCCAGAGATAATTCCTTGTGTCACTGACCCTGAAAAGGTTGGACCAAGTGGATTTCCAATGGCGATTACCGGTTCTCCCGCTTTTAAGGAATCGGAATTTCCAAACTCGGCAATGGCTTTTACGTCCTTCGCATCAATTTCCAGGACAGCAAGATCCGTCCAAATATCACTGCCTCGAAGCTCGGCTGGAACCTTCGTCCCATCCGCTAGTGTAACCTCTAGCTTACTAGCATTCTCCACTACATGATGATTCGTGACAACAAAAGCTTTATTTCCGGCCTTTTTATAAATGACGCCTGACCCTGTTCCAGCAGGCTCTTCCACGTTTCCACCGTTGCTGCCTTCACCCCAGAAGCCTGTTGTTTGAATATTGGATACCCCGACAACCGCATCACCTGCTTTATCTACCGCTTTCGTTACGTCTGAAACGACATTTAGAGAAACATTTTCAGTAGGAATATTTGCGTTATTATTATTGGCAGCACTCTCTTCTAACTGCGAATCTGGCTGAACAGAATAAGGCAATACATTAAAATCAGCTAATTTCGGGATGGCAATAATTACAAGAATGGCACCTAGAATTGCCCCAACAAGGCTCGCTAGAAAATAACCGCCCCTATTTCCCTTTTGCTTCTTATACTGGTTTTGATAATCTTGATCATAATAACCCACACTGGACCATTCCTTTCCTTTATTTCATTTAGAAACTTCTTACAAGCTCTATTTAAAAGGTGTCAAATATAAGTGCTAAGTTCTATTCTTCCACCTTATTTATTATTATACTCGCCTCTTTTAAAGAATCTATTGAAATGCTGGTCAAATCAGCAATCTTACGAGTTTGTTCATAAGTTAGAACCATTTTTTTAATAATAAAAAGGAGCAGGAAACCCCTCACAAGAGGCTCCCCACTCCTTTCCTACATCCACCTTAAACTGCCGTCAGTGCTGTCGGTGTCTTTGGATCTGTATCATACAGCTCAAACTGCTCTCCCACAATAATGCCTCTGCTTTCAAGCGTCTGCGTTACTGACATTCTTGCTAGTTCCTTAATATTATTATCCTGGCTTAAGTGTGCCAGATAAAAGCGCTTTGTACTATCACCGGCCACTTCACTCATTGCGATCGCCGCATCCTCATTGGATACATGTCCGACATCACTGAGGATTCGTCTTTTAATGCTCCATGGATATCGGCCCATCCGCAGCATTTGGACATCATGGTTGCTTTCAAACACATACGCGTCCGCATTAGATATGAGCCCCTTCATTCGATCACTTACATACCCTGTATCCGTAATCAAAACGAGCTTTTTCCCAGAATGGTGGAACACATAAAACATCGGATCTGCGGCATCATGTGAAACCCCAAAAGATTCAATATCTAATGAACCAAATGATTTAACCGTCTCCATGGAAAAAGTAAATTTCTGCTCCACAGGGACCTGTCCTATTAAACCATCCATTGCATTCCATGTCTTTTCATTTGCATAGACGGGTAATTTATATTTTCTTGCGAGTATCCCGACACCTTTAATATGATCACTATGTTCATGTGTAACTAAGATGCCAGAGAGCTTCCCCATATCCCGGTCAATCTTTTGAAACAAGGCTTCCATTTGCTTTCCGCTCAAGCCCGCATCGACAAGAAACGAATGATCCTCAGTCTCGACAAAGATTGCATTCCCCGTACTACCACTCGCGAGTACGCTGAATCGCATATTCTCTCACTCCACTATATTTTTATCTTCGTTGTTTAATTGGATGATCTGCCCCTCAAAGGCGTGAACAAATACATCTTCTTTATCATTGATCACAAACCTCCATGCAGGAGTCAGCACCTGTGACGTGCTTGTTTGAACAAAGTTGAAATAGCCAAGCTCCACATTTGTAATCTTACTCTTTGGCTTTAAGGAGCCATTTTCATATAGCGTTTCAATCGCCTTCAGGGGCTGGATAATCTTCTGTTCTTCTGATAGCTCTTCAATTTCCTCTAGCATGGATTGCTGGTAGGTCACAATATCATTCTCTTCATTTAAATAAATAGTTAGCTCGCCGCTCATATTATGATAGAAAACCTTATCATCGAATTGTTGGTAATACGTAATCGCATTCTCTTCCTTTTTCCAAAAACGATATTGATCCCCGTACAAAACATTGTTTTTGACAAATGAATTTATTTCTGCCGTATCCAATTTATCACTAAGCTCATATGGCTTATCAAGAACAAACTTTAGCACGTTGCCTGTATTGACCTGCAGTCTCTGCCCCTTTAGCTTCGTTCTCTCTAATGATTCAATTTCATCATTATTGAAGTTTTTTGGCTTTGCACTTAAATACGTATCTTTTGCATAGTTTTTTGGGAGCTCGACATACTCGATTTCGTCTGCCTTTAATCGCTTTTCAAAGGAAGTTTCTGTACTATACTCATACTGGCTGGAATCGTTTAGCTTAAAAAACTCATACATTAAATAGATATCCAGGACGAGGAAGGTTAATATGAAAATGGTTTTGATTCTACTCCAATCCACGATTAGCCCCTCCCATTGTCTCATCAATGGATAACTGATTCCAGGAACCATTATATTTATAGAACCAGCTGGGCTCTAAATACACTAGCCTTGAATCCTTTTCCATCGCATAGCCGAGCATCATATCCTGCAGATGAGCCAGTTCAATTCCTTTCAATTCCAATAACCCAAGGGCCTCTTGTCCTGATGGAAGATTAACTTCAGTCGCTTCCATTCTGAGCCCAATTAAAAAGTTACTCCTGAAATACTTATAGATTTCACTTTGGCCCCAAGTTTCGCGAATTTCTGAAATTCCGCTGCCTTCACTAAAAATAGGATATCCTTTGTCATCATAAATACGGAACAATACCTGGCGGCTCGTTTCGTCCATTTCAACAAAACGGTAATTATCGGTCCAGCCCCCATGATCATTGACAAAATCAATACTCCTTTTCAGCAGGCTTTTTGAAGTCAATTGGCTTTCGCTGCCTCCTACTGGATTCACATATGAGAGCGTATTTCGATCGTTATTCACACGCATTAAGCTTGAGCCATTTGTGTATTCCTCTCCAGATTGCTGAAAGCTCTTCTTGACGACAGTAGGATCCTTAAACAAAGCATTCTTGAACTTTTCTGACTCTAAAGGAGTCGATAAAAACTGATATTGAAGCATTTTAGGCGCATCCTCTGGCAGGTAAATAACCCGATTGCTAGAAACCTTAAACAGAAAGTACTTAGCATAATGAAGGCTATATTCGGCATTATTAAAAAAGCCATTATAAAAACTTTGCACGAAGGATGCAGGCACTTGGCTTCGGAAAGCCTGGCCCTTTTCAGATGAGATGAAATAGACAAATCCTTGATCCTTTTGAATTCCCTCAGTATCAATAACAATTCGGTCAAAATAAAAATCTGGGATCTTTTTTTCCTTCATATCAATGATTGTTCGGTAAAAATCAATTGGTATTGAATCAGGAAAAAGAATGACTGCATTTCCGGAATTATGAATGAATGACGGGTAATTCTTTATTTCACTAGTGACATTTATAAAATCTGTAAAATTCCATCTGCTAATTTCAGAAATGATCTTATCAATTTCACCCGCATCTGTCGTCCCAAAATGCTTTTCCTTCGTATAGTGGTAGATCACTCTGTCTGGCTTAACAATCTCTTCCGCATCCTTTTTCTCACTGATGGCGACTTCTTGAACTGTTTTTGTTTTTTTCATCGTTTCTAAGTTTGGCTGATATGTCCAGATGCTCCATGTTAATAGCACACTAAAGCATACTAAAATGACTAATATGAGTGATTTAATATTTTCATATGTCATTCCCAATCATCCTCTTCAGTACGATCATATGGCAGGCTGAACGAAATGGTTGTTCCTTTTCCTTCTTTACTTGTCGCCCATATTTCCCCGCCGTGTGCTTCTACCATTTCTTTAGCGATTGCAAGCCCTAATCCAGTGCCTCCAAGTTTTCTCGTTCTAGCCTTATCCACCCGGTAAAATCGTTCAAAGATCTTATTGATATTTTCCTTCGGTATCCCTACTCCCTGGTCAGAAACACTAATAACGACAAATTCATTCTGTTCCTCAAGCCTAAAGGTTATTTTTCCACCCTCTGGGGAGTATTTAAGAGCATTCGAAATGATATTATCAATAACCTGCGTTAGTTTGTCTCCATCCATTTCAACGAACGCTGAATGGTCGGGGAGTTTTCTTTCAAAAGTAACATTCTGCTGTTTCGATAATTCAAAACGGTCGATAATTCGATTATAGAACCTAATAACATCTATCCATTCCTTCTTCAAGCTTAATTCCCGGCTGTCCATTTTTGAAAGCTGAAGCAGATCATTAACAAGGCGAATCATTCGCTCTGTCTCCGTCTGAGTTACATCTAAGAATTTCGGAGCAATTTCTTCATCCTGCCAAGCCCCTTCTGCCAAGGCCTCTAAATAACTTCTCATTGTTGTTAGTGGCGTTCTCAGCTCATGGGAAACATTTGCAACAAATTCCCGGCGCTCCATATCAATCTTTTCCTGCTCCGTAATATCATGGAGAACAGTAATGAGTCCATTAACAAATCCCGTTTCCTTCTGAATGACAGAAACATTAGCTCTCAGGATTAATGTATTTGAAGGCTTGCTATAGTCCAAAATGATTGAATCCCGTTCAGATAGCAATTCATCAAATGTATAATCTTCATCAAGACCAAGAAGTGAAACAATCGGCATCGATAAAACTGTTTCACGTGAAACATTCAGCATGTCGGCAGCAGGTTCATTGATTAAAATAACCCTTCCTTTTCGATCTGTTGCAATCACTCCGTCTGTCATATAGGAGAGTACAGATGACAGCTTGCGTCTTTCCCCCTCAGTTGTAGCCTGAGCTTCCTGCAATTTTTTCGTTAAATTGTTAAAGGTCATGGCTAGCTGGCCAATTTCATCATTGCCATATATTTTAACTTTACGGGAGAAGTTTCCCTTCGCCATAGCAAGAGCCTGTCTTCTCATATCTGACATTGGCCGTGTAATGGTTTGAGTTAGAAGGACACCCAAAATCGCTGTAATGGCAAGGGCAATTGCTGTACCGGAAATAAAGATACTGTTAATTTGCCGCATCTGCTCGAATACATTTTCTATTTTTGCAACGAGGTAGATGGCTCCTCTTACCTCGCCATTATGCTTAATTGGTGTAACTAAAACCCAGATTCGATTGTCCGTTTGGGAATCAATAAGCTCGTCACTTGCCTGTTGAGAGGTGGCAAGCGTCATTCTTATTAATGTATCAGTATCTCTTTGCCCGACAACGCCTTGGTTATCAGGGTCAGAGGTTCCCAGGATTTTTAACGTATCCCCCTCAATAACCCTAACCTCAGTAATGTCTTCCGAATTATAATCTCTTAACAGCCGGTAAACATCTTCCTCTAGGGTCGGACCCTCCTCATCGGGCAAGCGCTCCTTCGTCATCTGCTCCTCCAGATAATAAGCAAGCAGATTTACACGATCCTGGATGGTTGTTTTAAAATTATCCTTAAGTGTGGATTCTAATTGTCTAACAAAGTAAACGCCAATAATTTGCATGGCAATCAATATGAGCAACACATAGATGATGACAAACTTAAGATGAATAGAACGAAAAAAGCCTACCTTTTTCATTGAATGTCCTTACTCCTGTTCAGGGTTTCGTAAATAGTACCCAACTCCCCTTCTTGTCACAATCCAGGTTGGATGACTTGGGTTATCCTCAATTTTCTCTCGGAGTCTTCGAACAGTTACGTCAACTGTCCGAACATCCCCGAAATAATCATAACCCCAAACTGTCTGAAGAAGATGCTCACGGGTCATGACTTGTCCAATATGCTTTGCCAAGTAATGAAGAAGCTCAAACTCACGGTGAGTCAGTTCAATGGTTTCTCCTCTTTTTGACACAATATAAGCATCTGGATGAATGATTAAGGTGCCGACCGTAATTTCATTCGTCTCATCCTCTTCATTCGCATTGGCAGCCATATGCTGATGCCTTCTCAAATTCGCTTTGATACGGGCAATTAACTCTCTTGTACTGAACGGCTTTGTCACATAGTCATCTGCCCCAAGCTCAAGACCGATAACCTTATCAATTTCAGAATCCTTTGCTGTCAGCATTATGATGGGCATATCGTATTTTTTCCTTACTTCCCGGCAAACCTCAATTCCATCTCTCTGTGGAAGCATAATATCAAGAAGAATAAGGTCTGGTTTAATTTCTTCCACTTTTTCGAGAGCGTCATTTCCATCATACGAACAAAATACTTCAAAGCCTTCTTTTTTTAAGTTAAATTGCAATATGTCAGCAATCGGCTTCTCGTCATCAACTACTAGAATTTTTCTTTCCATGTAATTCTCCTTTTCATGAAGATTGATTTATTTTGATTGATAGATTTTGTTTATTATCATTCAATTTTACTTTAACATGTTATAAATGTGAATTCATCTATTAAGAAAAAACGTTGTATTCTCTAGGATGTCAGAGGCAGGGCTGGATAATTATTAAATAGTTACCATTACCTAGTTTGTTAAAGTAGAAAAGCCTCTAGTATCGAAACTAGAGACTTTGATCTTTAACGAATATATTTTAGAGGGTTTTGGAGTGCACCATTTTTATAAAGTTCAAAATGTAAATGTACACCTGTAGAATTTCCAGTAGACCCCATTACTCCTATTTTGGAGCCCTTTGAAACGACTTGTCCCGGGCTTACACTAATAGATGATAGATGTGCATAGATGGTACGGTAGCCATTCTGATGGTCAATCACAATTTTGTTACCAAAGCTGCCTTGATAGCCTGCAGATACAACTACCCCATTATCAGCTGCTTTGATCGTGCGATTGCTCGGTCTCGCTATATCAATTCCTTTGTGCAATCTTCCCCAGCGATTGCCTACATGACTTGAAACATATCCTCCAACCGCAGGCCAAATAAAGCTGCCTTCACCGCGTGATGGAATCACCTTAGTACCTTTGACGACAATATGATTAACAGGCTGTTCAAGAATTTCCTCTTTTACAATTTCCTTCGTCACCACTTGCCCATTCTGTACGGAGATATGATAAGTGGCAGCCCGTTTTCCATCTTTTCCTTCTTGCTTAACCTTTGTATCCCCTTTGAACATATTTGCATTTTCCACTACTTCTTTTTTAAAAGGGATCACTTCATTTGTGAAGTATTCCTTATCAATAATTACGTGAATAAATGGTTTTAAAATGGTTACGTTCAATTCCTGGCCAATTTGCAGAAGGGAGTCTTCTGATAATCCCGGATTAAGGTCTAGCAGCTGCTCGACTTTAAGGTTATGAGCGTGTGCAATTCCACCTAGCACATCCCCTTCTTTCACCATATATTTGACTTCCTCTAAAGATCCCTTTTCAAGAAGCTTAACAGCATCCTCAACAGAAATAATATTTGCTGGCTCAACTTTTTCAGTTTTGATGGAAACTTCTTTTGAAAGTTTTACGTCTAATATACGAGTTTCATTTTCTTTCAATGGGGGTAATGTACTAGTATCAGAAGTTTTCATTGCCTCAACTGCTTTTAATTCATCTTCTGACACATATTTTAACTTCAAGTTTTTAATAATTTCATTTGCTTGATCTTGATTTTGGACGTAGGCAACTGGATTCCCGTCAATGATAAGGGCAGAAGCCTCGGCCTGTACCTTAATTTCTTTCATTACTTCCTCTGCCACCTCTGTATGATTCGTTTCAGAGTTTGCATGGAAAACCTGCTCTGGTACATATGTAACCTCAGAGTTTAAAGAAAGCTTTAGCGTTTCATTCGAGGACTGAGCCTCTTTCAATTTCTTATCAATTAAACCTTCTATGGCCGTTTTATCAGTAACTGTCCCAATATATTGTTTATCTACATAAACATAGTAAACAGTTGTCAGCTTTTCAGTATTGGCATGTGCTGAAATACCAGCAGCAAAAGAAATTGCACCTACAGCAAAAACAGTTAATGCGGTAGTTTTGAAGGCAGTTTTAAATTTATTATATGTATGTGTTTTGATTTTCGTGAATTTATTTGTCGAATCTTGCATTGGTATATCCTCCTAGACTACGGCAACAAATACACTTCCAATTAGTGCTATATAACTATTATTCTATTTACCATAATTTTTTCACTTCTATACTTTACCATAAAATCCATCTAATAGACTATTTGACTTCATAATGTAACATAATTGTATAAATGATGACAATTTACTGTCATAAGGGCCTAAAATGTCGATTGAATTTTGTCGAAATGAAGAGAAAGACTAGTACATAAAGCTTATTATGACTAGGTTTTTCCTACTATTTTTTTAAAAAGAGGGTATAAGCGCGGTATTTTAACATTTCTTGTTAAAGGGAGTGGATTATTACAGTTATGTAACAAAAATAGAGTATGAACAAGTTCATACTCTATTTGGTGATGGCTCAGGACGGAATCGAACCGCCGACACAAGGATTTTCAGTCCTTTGCTCTACCGACTGAGCTACTGAGCCGTATATAATATAGTTTCCTAAAGTTTGTTTAGCTTAAAGAATGTGCTCCAAATCCCTGCGTGATTTGTCGCAGATTTTAAAAGTTTACCATTCGGGGAAGGGTTGCTTTGTAGCTGTAATCTTTTAAAATCCTCTACCAACTGAGCTACTGAGCCGTATTATATGTATTAATGCCATCCAGCAAGGTGGCCGGGCTTGCCTGCCGCTTACTGGATGTCATTTGCCATGACCCGTACGGGATTCGAACCCGTGTTACCGCCGTGAAAGGGCGGTGTCTTAACCGCTTGACCAACGGGCCTAAGAAATGGTGAGCCATGAAGGACTCGAACCTTCGACCCTCTGATTAAAAGTCAGATGCTCTACCAACTGAGCTAATGGCTCGTATAATATGTTGTTTCCTAAATATTGATTGTAGTCATAAATGTGCTCCAAATCCCTGCGTGATTTGTCGCAGATTGCTACAGCTGCTATTCGCTGATGTAATGCTCCGGACTGCAAGCTTCTGCAATCAGCTAATGGCTCGTTTATGACGACGCTTTTTATAATAGCATAGAAATATAATAGTGTGCAATACTTTTTTAAAAAAAATACTTTTTATCATACACTCTGCATTATTCTACAAATAGGCAAATATCCTATTCCTCTTTAAAAATGGACACATATACTAAGATTGTAATAATTTGAGGAGGGATATATAAAATGGAAAGACAATTCGGGTATGGAGGATATCCCGGCTATGGTGGGTATCCTGGTTATGGCATGGGGGTTGGTGGATATCCTGGTCATGGTATCGGATATGGCGGGTATCCTGGTTACGGCATGGGATATGGCGGGTATCCTGGCTATGGTATGGGTTACGGCGGTTACCCTTACCATCATCATGGATATGGTTGCCATTACTGAGAGGGGCTCTATCGGATCTGATAAATTATTCAAATTAATTTAGTATTTGAACGCAAGGCAATCCTGAATAAATTGATTGAACCTAAATTTTAATAAGAATGAAATGAAGATGAGCTGTTTGGTAAAGGTAAGTTTTATTTAAATTGCATAATTGGACAAAAAAAGGCATCTAATAGCCAAAAGCCGGCTTATCGGATGCCCTTTGCCTATTGATGACCTCTTTGTGTAAATTTACATTGAGAGTGGGAAGCTGATGACCACCGTTGTAATAAATTTTTCTACTTGCTTAATTTTACGGACTTATTTGACAGCGCCCTAACCATTCCCTTTAAAAAATCCTGATTTTTATATTCATAGCTATTAGTTTTGCCGCCAAGGGCTTCTTACTACATTAGTTTGTGTGCGATCAGGGCCTACTGAGAAGATCGATAACGGAATTCCAGTCACTTGTGAAACGCGCTCAATGTAGTGCCGTGCATTGGCGGGTAGCTCATCTAATGTTCTACAGCCAGTAATATCCTCTTTCCAGCCCGGTAGTTCCTCATAAACAGGTTCACATTCTGCTAGCACCTTTAAGCTTGCAGGGAATTCCTCTATCACTTCCCCTTTATAGCGGTAGGCTACACAAATTTTTAAAGTTTCAATTCCAGTTAATACATCTACGGAATTCAATGACAGATCTGTAAGCCCGCTCACACGGCGTGCATGGCGGACAACTACACTATCGAACCAGCCGACACGGCGCGGACGGCCTGTCGTTGTTCCATATTCCCGGCCTACCTCCCGTATTTGATGGCCAATTTCATTATCAAGCTCTGTTGGAAATGGACCGTCCCCCACTCGAGTTGTATATGCTTTACATACACCTACAACATGTTTAATCTTGGAAGGACCTACACCTGAACCAATGGTTACTCCCCCGGCGACAGGGTTAGAAGAGGTAACAAATGGGTAAGTTCCCTGGTCAATATCGAGCATGACCCCTTGTGCCCCTTCAAAGAGAACTCTGCGCCCCTCATCAAGGGCATCATTAAGTACAACTGATGTATCACAAACATAATGTCTGATCTGCTGTCCATATTCATAATATTCATCTAAAATTTCTTCTATTGTAAAACCCTGTGTATCATAAATACGTTCCAATAAACGATTTTTTTCTTCCAGATTGCGTGCAAGCTTTTCTTCAAAAACTTCCTTATCCAATAAGTCAGCGATACGGATGCCAATCCTCGCTGCTTTATCCATATAGGCAGGGCCAATTCCCTTTTTCGTTGTTCCAATTTTATTCGCCCCTTTTCTCTCTTCCTCCACTTCATCCAATTTAAGATGATATGGGAGAATGACATGGGCACGGTTGCTTATGCGGAGGTTATCAGTTGCTACTCCTTTTTCGTGCAGATAGGCAATCTCCTTAATAAGTGCTTTAGGGTCAACCACCATCCCATTACCGATCACACTGATCTTTTCACGATAGAAAATCCCTGAGGGAATCAAATGCAGTTTATACGTTTCCCCGTTAAATTTAATCGTATGGCCCGCATTGTTTCCACCTTGATATCGAGCAATGACTTCAGCATTTTCAGATAAGAAATCGGTAATTTTGCCTTTTCCCTCATCTCCCCACTGTGTTCCAACAACGACAACTGATGACATTTTTACAAGCACCTCCGGATTTATCAATCACGATTGATTTCCATTTGAACAACACCATTTTAGCAATCATTTTACGGAAAAGTCAACAAAACACGAACTATTCTATTAAAGTATTGAAATATGTTCGTATTTATATGAAAATAGGAAAATAAAAAAGAACCAGCTATAAAAACTGGATCTTCCACTATAATTATATGAATTTTTTAAGCACCAGGAGGATCATCATATCTTCTCTCTAAGTTTACGAATTTATTATACTCTTTCACAAAGGCAAGCGACACAGTACCTGTTGGACCATTACGCTGCTTCGCGATGATGATCTCAATGATATTTTTATTCTCTGATTCCTTGTCATAATAATCATCACGGTAAAGGAATGCGACGATATCCGCATCCTGCTCGATACTCCCTGATTCACGGATATCAGACATCATTGGTCTTTTATCTTGACGCTGCTCCACTCCACGGGAAAGCTGGGATAGAGCAATAACAGGAACTTGTAATTCACGTGCTAACCCTTTCAATGATCGGGAAATTTCCGAAACTTCTTGCTGGCGGTTTTCCCCAGAGCGTCCGCTACCGAGAATGAGCTGCAAGTAATCAATTAAGATCATCCCAAGGCCATGCTCCTGCTTCAGACGGCGGCATTTGGAACGAATATCTGTAATCCGCACACCAGGTGTATCATCGATAAATATCCCTGCATTCGACAAGCTTCCCATCGCCATCGTCAGCTTGCCCCAGTCTTCATCCGTCAAGGAGCCTGTACGCAGTCTTTGTGCGTCAATATTTCCCTCTGCACAGAGCATACGCATGGCGAGCTGCTCGGCACCCATCTCAAGGCTAAAAATCGCTATATTTTCCCCTGTTTTAGTTGCTACATTTTGCGCAACATTTAAGGCAAATGCCGTTTTCCCAACGGAAGGACGTGCCCCAACAATAATCAAATCGTTGCGCTGAAATCCAGCCGTCATTTTATCAAGCTCGGCGAAACCAGTCTCAAGCCCTGTAATGTCGCCCTTCCGGTTATGCATGACTTCAATATTATCGTATGTGCGAACAAGAACATCCTTAATATTATGAAAGGCACCTGCATTTTTCCGTTGAGCTACTTCTAGAATATTCTTTTCCGCTTCCCCTAGTAGGACCTCAACCTCATCCTCACGGGTATAGCCATCCTGAGCAATGCCAGTTGCCGTACGAATTAGTCTGCGGAGAAGGGATTTCTCCTCAACAATCTTTGCGTAATACTCAATATTAGCTGCTGTCGGAACAGATCCCGCAAGCTCACTTAAATAGCTGACTCCACCTGTATCCTCGATCAACTTTGCTGCTGCAAGCTCTTCCGTCACGGTAATTAAGTCAACTGCTTTTCCCTGATCGCTTAGCTTTAACATCACATTGAAAATCTTTTGGTGGGCTGCACGGTAAAAGTCCTCAGGAATCAAAATTTCAGAAGCTAAAGTAAGGGAAGATGGCTCGAGAAAAATAGCCCCTAGAACCGCCTGCTCCGCTTCAATATTTTGGGGTGGAAGACGATCTGCAACTAATTCATTCATCTATAAAAACCTCCTTTAATATTGTCCAGAGGAATATGAAAATTAAATAACGATTACAGTAAAAAAAATAATTAAAAATGGCTAAAAGCTTAGAAAAAATGTGACCAGCAGAACCGATCACATTTTTTTCAACTCTTCTATTTTATCATGTTTATGAGCTAATGGAACTTCCAAATTTAGTTTACTTCTTTTACATGGACATTCAAAGTGGATGTCACTTCTGTATGAAGTTTAACAGGAACCTTCGTATAGCCTAATGAACGAATGGCATCTGGCAGCTCAATTTTGCGCTTGTCAATTTTGATATTGTGAGCCTTCTGCAATTCTTCTGCAATTTGCTTACTCGTAATCGAGCCGAATAGTCGACCGCCTTCGCCCGCTTTTGTCGAGAATTCCAATGTAATTTTATCCATTGTTTCCTTCAACTTTTTGGCATCAGCCAGTTCTTCTGCCGCTAACTTTTCTTCTTTCTTCTTTTGAGCATTTAATGTGCTAATATTTGCTTGGACTGCCTCAACAGCTAGGCCCTGTTTAATCAAGAAGTTTTGTGCGTATCCGTCCGCAACATTTTTGACTTCCCCTTTTTTTCCTTTTCCTTTAACATCCTTTAAAAATATGACTTTCATTCCTTTTTTCTCCCTTCCATATATTCATCAATGGCGGCAAGTAAACGTTCTTCTACTTCATCTAGAGAATGATCTGTCAGCTGAGTTGCCGCATTCGTTAAGTGCCCTCCGCCATCTAGGCTTTCCATGATGACTTGAACATTGATATCCCCTAGAGATCTTGCGCTTACTCCGACTGTATTTTCAGATCGCTTCGAAATAACAAAGGAAGCAAGTACGCCGTCCATCGTCAGCAATGTGTCCGCTGTCTGTGCAATTAACACTTGATGAATTTCCTCATCAGGCTGTCCCTTTGCAATCGCAATGCCTTCACGATAAAAATACACATTTTCGATTAATTTTGCCCGTTTAATATAAGTCTTAACATCTTCTTTAAGGAACTTCTGCACGAGAACGGTGTCAGCTCCCTGAGAACGCAAATAGGAGGCCGCATCAAAGGTTCTTGAACCAGTCCTTAGACTGAAGCTCTTCGTATCAACAGTAATTCCAGCTAGTAAGGCAGTTGCCTCAAGCATATCGATCTTTCCATACTTCGGCTGGTACTCGAGGAGCTCGGTCACTAGCTCAGCAGTCGATGAAGCATAAGGCTCCATATAAACAAGCAGCGGATTATGAATGAACTCTTCTGCCCGGCGATGGTGATCGATGACGACAACATGGTCTATTTTTTGAATGAGCTTATCCTCAATAACCATCGAAGGCTTATGAGTATCGACAATCACCAACAGCGTGTCGTCTGTTGCCATTTCTAATGCCTGTGCCGGGGTAATAAATTTGGAATACAATGATTCAGTTTTTTTGATTTCTGTCATAAGTCTTTGAATTCCGGTGTCAATATCTTGAGGAT
The DNA here is from genome assembly GCF_036965085.1 of Bacillus sp. JJ1532. Taxonomy (NCBI): domain Bacteria; kingdom Bacillati; phylum Bacillota; class Bacilli; order Caryophanales; family Bacillaceae; genus Bacillus; species Bacillus sp. JJ1532. The sequence continues at coordinate 31,465 of NZ_JBALOW010000055.1, read as the reverse complement.
TAATGACGATATACCCCTCACGCTGATTCATCTGGGCAATTTTTCGAATGCCAATGGCCGCTCCGATTGCATCCATATCAGGATTTTTATGCCCCATAATAATCACCTTATCACTCTCAGTGATCAACTCCTTCAGAGCATGGGCAATGACACGCGCACGGACCCTTGTTCGCTTTTCAACAGGATTCGTTTTCCCGCCGTAGAACTTAACTTTTCCGTTTGTCTGCTTAATGGCCACTTGATCTCCGCCGCGCCCAAGAGCTAAGTCGAGACTTGATTGAGCAAGAACACCCAATTCAGGCAAGGATGAGACACCCGTTCCAACTCCGATACTTAATGTTAGAGGAAGGTTTCTCTTTGCCGTTATTTCTCTAATATCATCTAGAATCGAGAATTTCCCTTTTTCAAGGTACTGAAGTATTTGTTCATTAAAGACAGCAATAAATCGATCAGAGGATACCCTTTTTAAGAAAACCCCATTATCTGTTGCCCATTTGTTCAAAATGGAGGTCACAATATTGTTAAGGCTGCTTCTCGCCTGATCTTCCATCCCTTGGGTCAGTTCATCATAATTATCTAAAAAGATAATAGAAATAACGGTTCTTTCTTCTTGATACAATTTTTCAATTTCTGTTTGTTCTGTTACATCAAAAAAGTAAAGCAGTCGCTCTTCCAATTTCAGAATAACACGAAGCTTACGGTCATGAAGCGTAATCACTTCTGTTTCCACTTCCTGTTTGATTAATGGGACTAGGAAATCTGCAACATCATAAAGCGATCTTCCTACTAACGTATCTTCATCAAAGCATGAAGCCAGAAAAGGATTGGTCCATTCAACGTAATAATCATCATTAATGAGCATAATCCCAATTGGCATCTCCATTAAGGCCTCTTCGCCAACCTTTTTTACCCGGTAGGATAAAGTAGATATGTATTCTTCTGTTTCCTTCCTCTGTAAATAAATGATTTTAAATAGGTAATAGAAGGGAAGAACAACAAGAAGAAGTCCGATCAGGCCAAAAATCCAGTTATAATACGCTAATATAATAAGAAGCACCACTGTTATGCCCATCAATCCATAGATTGGATAGCGAATGGAGCGCTTTTCTAAATATGACGGCATGTTTTCAGCTCCTAAACAGCAGTGTTTAGAGCATGTCTTATTCAGGAGATAGATTCATCCTTTTGGACATACATTTATTTACTCTTTTCTAATCTTTTTCTTAAATCAAACCCTAAGTCAATTATACCTAATATCCTTACAATAGAAAGGAAAATTGGAATGATGAATGTAAAGACCACCGCAAAAATAGGGACAGCCTTTGAAATGCCCTTTTTATGACAAAAATAAGAAATAAGCGATAATCCTTGAAGGACCATAAACATTTGAAGCAGAAATCCAATATTCATTAACGCCATATACCAATAGGTGCCTTCTTCAGGATTTAGGGCAAATGAGGCCAACATCGTTAATAAATAATACCATAGAATACTTTTTGGCAGAACAATCTCTCTAAAGGCCTTCCAGCGTTCTATCTCTACTCCAAAACGTTTAACGATTGGAAATGAGACTAGTTCTATTAATAAAACCCCAAATAGGGCAATTAATACAAATAAACTTGGTGTTAGAGTATCAAGCAAATTTAACGATGCTTCAAACTGCTCGATTATTTTCTCACTTGATCCTTGCCCGATCGTTTCTAGCATGCTTCGCGACTCATCAATAGATTCCCTTAGCACACTAATAGATTCCTTTATAAAGTTAATTTTGAAGAAAACGACTGCAACTGCATATTGGATTAATACCGTTGCGAGAAATACTAATGAAGCAGCTAAATAGGAAACGGTCCTGCTTTTCCTCTCCTTAATCAATTGCCCGATTACGATGCCTGTCAAGCCATAGGTGAGCGTAAGAGGAACCGCAAGCAGCGTTCCTACAATCAGGGAGATTAGAACAGCAGCAATAAAGAAAACAAACGCAAACATGCGTGTGTTTTTCGCCCCAAACAGAATAAAGGGCACTGCCAAAAATAGATTGCTGACGACACCAAGTATCGGAATATACATCGTTATTAATATGAGAACGGCATAGGCTGCTAATAAAACAGCCCCTTCAGTCAGCTTATGTACATTTTTCATTTTTACACCTCTTTTTAACGGGACACCATAAATTCTATTTTAGCTAGTATTTTAGTCATATTCAACTAGGAAGGGCGGGATGTCCTGTCATCGGTGGTAGGCGCTCCTCCTAATAGCAAACGCTTCTACTCGTGCGATGATTATGATGCCGAAGCGCTCCTTGTGGAGCTAGACAGTTCTCAAACTTGAGAAATGTTCGCCTATCATTGTAATAAAAAAAGCACAACAGGTTGCCCCTTGTTGTGCTTTATTATCTATTATTCACCTGCAACGTATGGCAGTAATGCCATTTGGCGTGCACGCTTAATCGCAACAGTTAATTTACGTTGGTATTTAGCGTTTGTACCAGTTACACGACGTGGTAAAATTTTACCGCGCTCAGAAATGAACTTTTTAAGAAGATCTACATCTTTGTAATCGATGTGAGTGATTCCGTTTGCTGTAAAGAAACAAACTTTACGACGTTTTGCACGTCCTCCTCTACGTCCTCCCATAGCCATGGTCATTTCCCTCCTTTTTTTTATTTAGTCGTTCAATAATCAAGTTAGAATGGCAGATCGTCATCTGATATGTCGATTTGTCCACCGTCATTTGCAAATGGATCGTTATCTACCCGCGTATAGCCTTGATTATTTCTGTTGTTTTGTGGTTGTTGATTCTGATTGTTGTTATTTCCAAATGGGAAATCCTGTTCTCTAGGTGCGCCATAATTAGCATTTTCGCCTCTGGAGCTATTCCGAGGCTCAAGGAATTGAACACTTTCAGCCAATACCTCTGTAATATATACACGCTTTCCATCCTGACCATCAAAGCTGCGAGTTTGAATTCTTCCATCTACTCCGGCAAGACTGCCCTTTTTCAAGAAGTTCGCCACGTTTTCAGCAGCTTTTCTCCAAATAACACAGTTGATGAAGTCAGCTTCTCTTTCACCTTGTTGATTCGTAAACGTACGGTTTACAGCAAGAGTGAATGAAGCAACCGCTACACCATTTGGGGTATATCGTAAATCAGGATCCTTTGTCAAACGTCCAACAAGAACAACACGGTTCATCATCAGAATCAACTCCTTTCTTCCAAATGTTTCACATGGAACATTTTGGAGGTTACAATTTATCTATTATTTCTCATTTTTAACAACGATATGACGGATAATGTCTTCGCTGATTTTCGCTAAACGAGAGAACTCGTCAATAGCTGGAGCTTCAGCGTTAACATGGATTAATTGGTAGAAGCCATCACGGAAATCATTGATTTCGTAAGCTAGACGGCGCTTACCCCAATCCTTTGCTTCAGTTAACTCCGCACCATTTTCAGTTAAGATTCCGTTAAAACGCTCAACTAGAGCTTTTTTAGCTTCATCTTCAATGTTTGGGCGGATGATGTACATAATTTCGTACTTTCTCATCACTTTTACACCTCCTTTTGGTCTAAGCGGCCCTTTCTAAAGGGCAAGGAGCAATTATTCATTACTCACAAGATGAAAGTATAGCACAAAATATCAGCTTTTGCAATGGACTAGACCTCTATAAAGGAATATTTGATTTATGGGCTTCATCTTTATCGTTTGGTTTTTTATCCCCCTGCTTCTTCTTCACTATGTATCTCGGATTGTTTTAATACTGAGGCTCTTCCATTCATACCCTACTGGATATGCCGATTAAAATGCTGCCTAATTCCTTCTCCCAAAATATTAAATGTGAGCGTGGAAATCACAATAGCCAGCATCGGAAAGAACGGAATCCAAAACGCCCGTATTACATCCTTCCGTGCCTCCCGAATAAGAGTTGCCCAATCCAGACTTGTATTGAACAGCTCACTATACCCATATGTAACTTGCACAATGTCCTGTGTAAGAAATACATTGATAATGGCAAGTTGCCCAATTAGGATGGCCACCCTTCCTGCATCGATAAAAAAGTTAACAATAATACTTGGAAAAAGGTTAGGAAAATAGTGTAAAACTAACATTTTTATTGGATCAACTCCGATCGTTATCCCTGCTTCAATAAATGGTTTTTGAGATAGACCATAAGCCTCCTGCTGAATAATAAAGCTAACTCTTCCTACTTCAATTAAGGCAATAATGACAATTGTCCAATAGTATCTATGCTCATGAAAAAGAAGAAATGGCAATGTTAGAACTAAAGCGGCTGTAAAAAGGACTGGAAAGCTGGAAAATAGCTGATTCCACCATTTATTAAGCCATGAAATAACCCCTCTATTCCTCATTCCAAGAAGCCCTAACGGAATAGCAAATATATACCTTAGGATCACAATGCTAAATATGAGAATAAACGTATCTTTTGCCCCCATGATTAATAGACTTAATAAATCTCGCCCCTCCCGATCAGATCCAAGAGGGAACATGTCAGAGGGGGGAAAAGGAGCTACAGAAATTTTCCCTGGCCCTGGGAAGATCACCCTTTCCCCCTTTAAATCCGAATCCACAAACGAAAGAGAAGGGCCAAAAATGGTAAAAAAGGCCAATACACTAGCCATGATTAGTCCTATAATTAAATAATAGTTACGCAAATATATCTCCCCTTTAAGGAATCCGTAAACTTCTCTTAATGATAAATCCAAGGACTTGTGCAATTATGACAAATAGGAGAAAACATAAACTGATTCCAATAATCATACCCGGTTCGAAGTTTCGAAAAGCTCCCATGTGAAAGCCTAAGCCGAAACCAAGGGCTGTAATTAATCGATAGGCCATCCCTTCATATCCAATTAAATATTCAACAATGATTAAACTAGACAATAAGTGAATCATGAGTGAGGTCATATGATTAATAACCGTTTTCAAAGCATTGCGAAACATATGTTTATTAATGACCTTTGACATCGGAAATCCCTTTGACTGTGCCACTTGGATATAATACTGGCCTTCTTCATTAGCTAAAGCATCTGAAGTGATTCTAGCCATATACATCATTGGGTAAATGGAAATTAGAATGGCTGGCACAATAAATCCATACCAATTCGTCTGACTAAAAAGGCGCAACGTTGGAAAGGTAAATATAACGAGCCATTGAATACTTATGACAAGGAAGAAATCAGGTATCGATTGCAAAAGCCATGTGAACCCATGGCCAATGATTCTCTTCTTATTTGATCTATTGCGATAATCAAAGATTCCCTTCCCAATCCCTATTAATAGGCTAAGAAAAAAAGCAGGGAGAAGCAGCTTTAAACTATTGGGCACAAACCGCCTAAGCTCATCCTCGACCGTCAAACGTTCATGCTTCGTTCCCCCTAAGCTTTTTTTATCCCATATATGCTGTATGTATGTCGTAATATCTTTCTTGTACTCCTGCCAAGAGAATTGATATTCCATCTGTACCGTTAAAGCCTTTCCACTAACAGAGAGTACTGGATTTCTTGGAAATAGGACAACGAGAAATAATCCCGCAATGATAACAGCATAAAGCAGTACATTCTTCAAAATCACCCTTGCTATATTCATGTAAAAGACTCCCCTTATGTTCTATCTTCTTTTGAAAGTATAGCAAAAAGAGGTAAAATTTTCTATAAATTCGGTATATTCGTAATTCTCGCCCTTCATGAGGCTAAAAATGGCGTTAAAAAAACACTGCAGATTCGTACTCTGCAGTGTTTCCTTTTATACATTAAAACGGAAGTGGATAACATCTCCGTCTTGAACAATATATTCTTTTCCTTCTAAGCGAACCTTCCCAGCTTCACGTGCCGCAACCATATTTCCTCCAGCTAACAGATCATCATAGGAAACCGTTTCTGCACGGATAAAGCCTCTTTCAAAGTCAGAATGGATAACCCCGGCACATTGTGGAGCTTTCATGCCTTTTTTGAATGTCCAAGCACGCACTTCCTGTACACCAGCTGTGAAATAAGTAGCTAGTCCAAGAAGGTGATAAGCGGAGCGAATTAATTGATCCAGTCCGGATTCCTCAATTCCAAGCTCCTGAAGAAACATTTCCTTTTCTTCTCCTTCTAGCTCAGCAATTTCTGATTCTATTTTGGCACAAATGACAATGACTTCCGCATTATCATTTTTTGCAAATTCTTTTACCTGTTGGACATATTCATTAGAATTCGGGTCTGACACATCGTCTTCCCCAACATTGGCTACATATAGAACCGGTTTAATGGTTAAAAGATGCAGTCCCTTAGCAACCTTCATTTGCTCTTCTGTAAATTCTACTGTTCGAGCAGGCTTGTCCGCTTCGAAAGCCTCTTTTAATTTCTCAAGAATCTCCATTTCAAACATAGATTCTTTATCTTTTTGTTTCGCCATTTTTCCAACTCTGGCAATCCGCTTTTCAACAGATTCAAGGTCCGCCAAAATTAACTCCAGATTAATCGTTTCAATGTCAGAAAGCGGGTCAACCTTGCCGGCAACGTGAGTAATATTATCATCCGCAAAGCAGCGGACTACCTGGCAAATGGCCTCTACCTCACGGATATGGGATAGAAATTTATTTCCTAGCCCTTCTCCTTTGCTCGCTCCTTTTACAATTCCCGCAATATCCGTAAATTCAAATGTTGTTGGAACGGTTTTCTTCGGCTGAACAAGCTCTGTTAATTTATTTAAGCGATAATCAGGAACCTCTACAATTCCTACATTCGGATCAATCGTACAAAATGGGTAGTTCGCCGATTCTGCCCCCGCTTGGGTAATCGCATTAAATAATGTCGACTTTCCGACATTCGGCAACCCTACAATACCTGCTGTTAAAGCCATCCAAGTCACTCCTCAAATAAAAAAATATCTATGAAAATCACTTACAATCGGTATATGAATTCCTTCACAATTATAGAGATTAACTAAGAAAAGCGCAAGGTGCTCGACCAAACCGCCGGAACTTATTCCTCATGCTTCACAAGGATTTTCTTCATCTTTCTCGCAAATTCCCTTCTTGGGATTAATACACTGTGTGAACAGCCTTCACATTTTATCCGGATATCGGCTCCCATACGAATAATTTTCCAGCGATTAGTTCCACATGGATGCTGCTTTTTCATTTCGACAATATCATTTAAATTGAATTCCTTTTGTTCCACGATTAGCCCCCCATTCCGTCTTTTGTTTTCTTTAATTCTTCTTCATTTCGCGAATACATGACAAGGCGAGGGAACGGCACATCAATTCCATTCTCCTCTAAGCATTGCTTAATTTCCTTCCTTAATTGCCGTGCGATATAGAAATGCCTCATAGGCAATGTTTCAGACGTAACTCTGATTGTGAGATTGGAAACATCTAAAGTTTGCACACCAAGAATTTCAGGCGGCTTCACCATATCCTCATACTTTTCCGGCAGATTCTCCAGCAGCTCCTGCAGAACCTTCTCTGCTTTATTGATATTACTTTCATAAGCAATATTTACATCCACAAAAGCCACACTATTATTGATTGAAAAGTTCGTTACCTGGTTAATACTTCCGTTAGGCAATATATGTATTTCCCCGGTCCAACTTTTAATTTTCGTTGTCCTTAGTCCAATTTCCTCTACGGTCCCCATAAACTGGTCCACCTGAATATAATCCCCTACCGAAAATTGATCCTCAAAAATAATAAAGAATCCCGTGATGATGTCCCGAACAAGATTTTGTGCTCCAAATCCAATAGCCAATCCAACAATTCCCGCACCAGCTAATAAAGCCTTCACATCGATGGTCATCGTTTCCAAAATCATCATTAAGGCAAAGAAAAACGCCACATATGTAAGAATATTGACTAATAGCTTTACTAATGTAGCCTCACGCCGCTCTGAAATTCGAATAAGCGAACTGTGCGTCCTAAGTTTAAATATTTTTAAAATGACAGCCTTTCCTATTTTAATAAAAAGACCCGTCAAAATAATAATAAATAAAATTTTAAGAGCCCCATTCCCGATTGCCATCCAAGTTTCTTCATTTGATAAAACTTCAATTTTTTTATTAAAAAATGTCCTTATATGGTCCAATCCTTCACCTTCTTTAAATAGAGGTTCGCTTTTTTGTATCAAAAAACTTACTTTATTTAAGCTTAGTGCATCTATTAAGGGCAAGCAATCATAGATTAGAATAACCCAGTAATCATAAGAGATAAAGCAAGTTCATTTTAACAATTTCTCTCTTAGTTTTGTACCCCTTCACAGCACGATTTCCCCACATACTAAACACCATGTATAGATTACTAATATTTTCCGTATACTGTTACTACCTAAAATGTGGATGTGGAATAGCAGGTGAAAACTGTATACATACATAAAGAAAATTTCCCTGTTCCCAACAAAAAGGAGTGGATCCAATGGATTTTAGACCTCAGCTTTTTGAAAAAAAAGCAAATGCGGAAAGAATCGTGCATGATGAACCGAATGCCGCCCATCAGTTAGCTTCGCAAATCAACCAATTATTGCCAACTAATTTCAGAAACCGGCCTATTGTATTTGTCTGTATCGGGACTGACCGATCAACAGGGGACTCATTAGGTCCACTCATCGGAACACTTCTTGAAGAAAAAAGAATGCCCTCCTTTTTCGTGTACGGAACTTTAGAAAATCCCATTCATGCTGTAAATATGGCTGACAAACTGGCGGAAATTCAAAAAAAGCACTTTAATCCTTTTATCATTGGCATTGATGCGTGCTTAGGGCGTTTAAAAAGTGTAGGTGTGATTCAGATTGGAGAGGGCCCTGTGAAGCCTGGTGCTGGTGTGAATAAAGAACTTCCAGAGGTAGGGCATATGCATATTACAGGAATCGTCAATGTTAGCGGCTTTATGGAGTTCTTTGTCCTGCAGAATACAAGACTTCATCTTGTGATGAACATGGCCAAAACCATTGCGAACGGAATTTACAACGCAAACTTACTTTACAAACCAGAACGAACTATATCAAGATTTGATTCAGAACAAGAGAAAATAACATAAGGAGAGGATAATAAGGCTCCCCTCCTTTTCTTTTTTAAAAATATAATTGATAAAAATAAATAATCGTCACAATTAACCCTACTACAGCAATTCCAGGAAGTAAATTAGCTACGCGAATTTTGATAATGCCGGTAAGATTTAAACCAATAGCAAAAATCATGATTCCTCCAGTAGCTGTCATTTCTTTAATAAAGCTATCCATAAGAATCGGCGGAACAAATTGATCGATCTGTGTAGCAAATAGGGCAATTAGTCCTTGGTAAATTACAACAGGGATAGCCGAAAACAGGACGCCAATTCCAAGAGTAGTCGTTAAAATCAACGCAGTAAAACCATCAATTATCGACTTTGTGTAAAGCACATCATGATCGCCTCTAATCCCGCTGTCCAATGCGCCAATAATGGCCATGGCACCAATCACAAAAATAAGTGTAGCCGTGACAAATCCTTGAGAAATACTCCCCTGACCATTAGAGCCAATTTTCCTTTCCAACCAATCACCAAGTGCATTAAGCTTATTCTCCAAAGCAAAATACTCACCCAGAACAGCCCCAAATACAAGGCTGATAATAACGACTAGGAAATTCTCACCCTTTAAGGCCATTTGAAGGCCCAAAACCATGACAGCCAGTCCAATGGCATGCATGACAGTCCCTTTCATATTTTCAGGGATTTTATTAAGCATTTTCCCTAAAAGGGTACCAATAATAATCAATAATCCATTTACAAGCGTACCAAGTAGAAACATTTTTTCACCTTACTAGTTAAATTTCGACATACGAATGAAGTTAAAGATACACTACCATGAACGAGAGATAGATGACAATCATTTTTTCAAAATTTCGTTAATAGATAAGTAGAAATCTCCAAAAGCCAAAAAAATAAACCATCCTATGATGGCTTAAAATAGATTATTTACTTGTTTCAAGCAGTTCTAAAATCCGATCTAAATCTTCCTTGGAAAAGAACTCTATCTCAATTTTTCCTTTATTATTTGTTTGTTTTATATTAACCGTTGTTCCGAATCTCTCACGTAGGAAGGATTCTTGCTCTTTAATAAAAATATCCTTTTTAGGTGCAGGCTGTTTTGTTTCACGTGAAACATTATTGAGCTGTTGAATTAACTGTTCTAACTGCCGAACATTTAAGTTATCTTTAATGATTTTCTCAACTAACACCATAAGCTTCTCTTTACTTCTTAGCCCCAATAAGGCTCGGCCGTGGCCCATGGTGATTTTCCCTTCGGAGATCAGTGTCTGGATTTTTGGAGGCAAGGAGAGTAAGCGAATATGGTTTGCAATATGCGGCCGGCTTTTTCCAAGACGCTTTGCTAGTTCTTCTTGGGTAATCTTCAATTTTTCCATTAGAAGCTGGTAGGCAGCACCTTCTTCAATTGGGGTTAAATCCTCACGCTGCAGATTTTCTAATACAGCTAATTCCATCATCTGCTGTTCATTCAATTCTCTAACGACTACCGGAACCGTTTCTAATTTCGCCGCTTTTGCTGCGCGATACCGTCTTTCCCCTACAACAATTTCATAGCCCTTTAAGCTTTTCCGTGCGATGATTGGCTGCAAAATACCATGCTCTAGAATCGACTGGGTTAACTCTTCAATTGCTTCCTTCTCAAATATTTTACGAGGTTGATAAGGATTAGGACGCAGCTCTTTTAAATTGATTTCCCTAACTGATTCCTCTTTGGTCTCCATGTTGGAAAAAAAAGCGTTAAGCCCCTTCCCTAAACCTTTAGCCATTCGAAACCACTTCCTTTGCTAAATCTAAATACACCTCTGCACCACGTGATTTAGGATCATAAGTAATAATAGGTTCACCATGACTCGGCGCTTCACTAAGGCGGATATTTCTAGGAATGATTGTTTGATACACTTTATCCTGGAAATATTTTTTCACCTCTTCGATAACTTGAATGCCCAAATTTGTTCTCGCATCCAGCATCGTCAGTAACACGCCTTCAATTTTTAAATCATGATTTAAATGCTTCTGAACGAGGCGGACTGTGTTCAAAAGCTGGCTTAGCCCCTCGAGGGCGTAGTATTCACATTGAACTGGAATGATGACAGCATCAGATGCTGTAAAGGAATTTAATGTTAATAAGCCAAGAGATGGCGGACAATCAATAATAATGTAATCGAAGTTCTCTTTAATTTCCTCTAAGGCACGTTTTAAACGCACTTCCCTTGAAATCGTCGGCACTAATTCAATTTCTGCTCCAGCTAGTTGAATCGTTGCAGGAATAGCATATAAATTCTCAACTGTAGTTGGGCGAATAACCTTCGCAGCTTCTACATCATCTACTAACACATCATAAATACATTGATCAACATCTGCTTTCTCTATTCCTACCCCGCTTGTCGCATTCCCTTGAGGGTCAATATCTACTAGCAAAACCTTTTTTCCTATGTATGCTAAACAGGCACCAAGGTTCACGGATGTAGTCGTTTTTCCTACTCCACCTTTTTGGTTTGCAATTGCAATGACTTTGCCCACGATATCACCTACTTTCATCTATAAATAAACTTCTATGAATATATTTAAGACTTCGAAATTACTGTCAAACTATTAAAAAGGCAATCATGTATTCTATTTTAACATGAAAAAGACGAGAGAATAAATTTTAATTGATAAAATGCAATCTTCTAAATTGAACATAATCTGAATGAAAGGAATAGCAAGTATTAAGGGGAGATTTAACGTGAGGAGTAGTCGAAGCTTATGATCAAAAAATGAGGATAAAATCGAGCTTCATGAACGATTCATAGTGCGCATTTTCGACTATACCCTTGCTAAACGAGAGTCATGAACACTTCATAGTACGTGTTTTCAACTGTACCCTTGCTAAACGAGAGTCATGAACACTTCATAGTACGCATTTTGACTGTACCCTTGCTAAACGAGCTTCATGAACACTTCATAGTGCGTGTTTTCGACTGTACCCTTG
>NZ_JBALOW010000055.1:0-19431 GCF_036965085.1 Bacillus sp. JJ1532 | reverse complement strand
TACCCTTGCTAAACGAGAGTCATGAACACACCATAGTCCGCGTTTTCAGGTGAACCCTTGCAAAATGAGCTTCATGAACGCTTTATAGTCCGCGTTTTCAGGTGAACCCTAGCAACCATTGGAATAAAAATGCGGGCATATGCCAACATGCATGCAAAAAACATGAGAAATTAAACGATGGACTGTTTAATTTCTCATGAGTATATAAGATATTCATTATTTCTTTTTTGGAATTTTAATGGTTATTTGATAGAATTCATCAAATTCTTCTTCATGCGAGTCTAGGTTAATACCGCTATCTGAAACCATAGATAAGGATTGACGGATTGTATTAACAGCAATTCTCATATCCTTGCTAAACGCTTTTCTTTTCGGTTTTGGCTTCGGGTTATTTTGTTCTAAAAGACGAACAACCCGGTCTTCAGTTTGCTTTACATTTAGGTTTTTATCAATAATTTCCTCTAGAAGCTTCACTTGCTTTTCAGGATCCTTAAGCGGGATAAGTGATCTGGCATGGCGCTCAGTAATCGCTTTACATAATAATGCATCCTGAACCTCTTGAGGCAGCTTTAATAACCGGAGCTTATTTGCAACGGTTGATTGCCCTTTTCCTAAGCGCTGAGCTAATGCTTCCTGGGTTAAATGATGTAACTCCAATAGCTTCCCATATGCGATTGCTTCTTCAATTGGAGATAATTCTTCCCTCTGCAGGTTTTCAATCAAGGCAACAGAAGCTGTTTCTGTATCATTTAGATTTTTGATGATGGCAGGAACTTCCTCCCATCCTAGCTTCTTCATGGCACGCCATCTGCGCTCACCTGCGATAATTTCAAACCGCCCATTCTCAAATTCCCGAACAACAATCGGCTGAATGATGCCATGAGTATGTATGGTTCGTGACAGTTCTTCAATTCTATCCTCATCAAATACCGTTCTTGGCTGAAAACGGTTAGGAACAATATGATCTATGGGGATTTTCTTAATTTCCTCATATTCCCCAATCTTCTCAACATCTATTTCTTCTTGTTTTTCTATTTCAACTTGTTCTCCCTTTTCGCCTAGGCCAAAAAAGCGTGAAAAAGAATGCTTCATCACCCTACACCACCTTTACGAAACTCCCTATTACATATTCTCTATAAAATTGACAAGTCCTGCTGAAAATCAGGATTTTTATTTTTCCAATTATCTTAAATGAGACATGGAACCTGTACCCTTATCCCTACTAATTATGCCACAATTCTTTGAAAAGTGTAATCCTATTCAATTGGGGTCTTGTTTGGGGTACCTGGTTTCCTAGGATATTTTTTGGGTGTAGCCTTTTCTTTGTGAATAATTAATAGATTGCGTTCGCTATCTTCCTGTGGGAGCGTGAAAGAAAATGATTGATGAAGTTTTCCACCTAGGATGGAAATGGCCTTTTTCCCCACTTCTAGTTCTTCTTCAGCACTAGCACCCTTCATCGCGATAAATGTACCGCCGACTTTTACTAGCGGCATACATAGCTCGCTTAAAACAGAAAGCCTTGCAACTGCACGGGCTGTAACGACATCATATGATTCGCGGTGCTCTTTTTTCTGACCAAATGTTTCCGCTCGGTCATGAATTAATTGAACGTCCTTCAAGCTAAGTTCCTTCGTTAAATGCTCTAAGAAGCCAATCCGTTTATTAAGAGAATCGACAATCGTAACCCGCAGCTCTGGAAATGCGATTTTAATTGGAAGACTTGGGAAACCCGCTCCTGCTCCTACATCGCAAATATGTAATGGCTTCGTAAAGTCAAAATAAAAGGCTGCTGAGATCGAATCATAAAAATGCTTTAAATAAACCTCTGGCTTATCTGTAATCGCCGTAAGGTTCATTTTCTCGTTCCATTCCACTAGTAAGGTAAAATATTTCTCATATTGATCTAATTGCTGAGGCGAGAGGGAGATCCCCTTCGCCGCCAGCGCTTCAATAAATTGTTCTGTATTCATTCGCCAATCCTTTCTCAAGCTATGAAATGGCAAGCTTTATTCGTTTGTGACCTTTGCAATTCGGCCCTGTTCAATATAAATAAGCAAAATAGAAATATCGGCAGGATTGACTCCTGAAATTCTAGAAGCTTGTGCAATGGATAATGGCATGACTTCTTTTAAATTATGTCTTGCCTCTTTTGCCAGACCAGTAATCGCGTCATAATCAATATTCTCAGGGATCCTTTTGTCTTCCATTTTCTTTAATCGTTCTACCTGCTGCAATGATTTATCAATATAGCCTTCATACTTAATTTGAATTTCCACTTGCTCTTTTACTTCTTGATCCAGATTTTCTTCCCCAGGAGCGAGCTGCCAAATATGCTCATAGGACATTTCTGGTCTTTTCAGCAGGTCTGAGGCCCGGATTCCGTCTTTTAATTCGCTGCCTCCAAGGCTTTTGATGATTTCCTGAACGTCCTTTGATGGCTTTAAAATAATTCCTTTTAACCGTTCGATTTCATTTTCAATCGATTGTTTTTTAGAAAGGAACTTTTGATAGCGTTCTTCATTGATAAGACCAACAGAATAACCAACTTCCGTTAATCGCAGATCAGCATTATCATGGCGAAGCAATAAGCGGTATTCTGCACGAGAAGTGAGTAATCGATAAGGCTCCTGCGTCCCTTTTGTAATCAGGTCATCAATCATAACCCCGATATAGGCATCCGAACGGCTCAAAATGACCTCATCCTTGCCAAATACGTTCATAGCCGCATTGATTCCAGCCATGAGGCCCTGTGCACCTGCTTCTTCATAGCCTGATGTTCCATTAATTTGCCCAGCTGTATATAAATTCTTTACCCTCTTCGTCTCTAATGTTGGCCAAAGCTGAGTCGGTCTGACGGAATCATATTCAATCGCATAGCCTGCGCGCATCATCTGGGCATTTTCCAAGCCAGGGACACTGCGGATCAAATCATGCTGTACTTCCTCTGGCAAGCTTGTCGATAAGCCTTGAACATAGACCTCTTGCGTATTTCGTCCTTCAGGCTCCAGGAAAATTTGGTGGCGCGGCTTGTCGTTAAAGCGAACAATCTTATCCTCAATGGATGGGCAATAACGCGGCCCCTTTCCTTGGATCATCCCGGAATACATCGGGGAACGATGCAGGTTAGCCTCAATAATTTGGTGTGTGCGTTCACTTGTATAGGTTAGCCAGCATGGCAGCTGGTCTGTTATAAATTTTGTCGTCTCATATGAGAAGGCAAGCGGTGCATCATCACCAGGCTGAATTTCTGTTTTACTGTAATCAATCGTATTGCTGTTCACACGAGGAGGTGTACCTGTTTTAAAGCGTTCTAATTCAAAGCCGATTTCCTCTAGATGCTCAGAAAGCTTGATAGAAGGTTGCTGATTGTTCGGACCGCTTGAATATTTTAGTTCGCCTAGGATGATTTCTCCTCTTAAAAAGGTCCCTGTTGTAATGATTACAGCTTTCGCATGATAAACAGCGCCTGTTTGGGTGATCACACCTTTACATACACCATCTTCAATGATTAGTTGTTCAACCATTCCTTGGATAAGAGTAAGGTTTGATTGACTTTCGAGTGCCTTCTTCATTTCATGCTGATAGGCAAATTTATCAGCCTGTGCACGCAACGCTCTGACAGCAGGCCCTTTTCCTGTATTCAGCATGCGCATTTGAATATAGGTTTTATCTAGATTCTTTGCCATTTCGCCGCCTAAAGCGTCTATTTCTCTTACAACGGTTCCTTTTGCCGGACCTCCAATAGAGGGATTACAAGGCATAAAGGCAATCATATCTAAATTAATGGTGACGACTAATGTCTTCGCGCCAATGCGGGCAGACGCAAGGCCAGCCTCACAGCCTGCATGACCAGCCCCGACCACAATGACATCATATGTTCCAGCTTCATATGGCATGATGCTGCCTCCTTTTTTTACTTTAGCTTTAGTTTTGGACAAAAATTTCTTGTCCGAATAACGGCCGCATTCGGACAACTTCCTCTGGATTCCGCTTTTCCTGTCCAAATAACAAGAATTAAAAAATCATCTATTTTCCTAAACAGAACTGCGAGAATAACTGGTCAATTAAGCTTTCATGGACGCTGTCTCCGATGATTTCTCCAAGCAGCTCCCATGTTCTTGTAAAGTCAATTTGTACAATATCAATAGGGGTTCCCATTTCTACTGCCATTAAAGCATCTTCCATTGCACTTAACGCTTGATTCAATAAGGCAATATGGCGAGAATTCGAAACATACGTCATATCCCTTGATTCGATCGAGCCCTCAAAAAAGAGAGAAGCAATCGCTTCCTCCAGCTCATCTACTCCCCTATCCTCTAATAAGGATGTTGTGACAAGCTTATGGTTCCGAGAAAGGTTCCGGACACGATCCATGTCAATGCTTTGAGGAAGATCGGTTTTATTCACAATGACGATAACGTCCATACCTTCGACAGCTTTAAATAAATTCTCGTCCTCTTCCGTAAATTCATCAGAGAAATTCAGAACAAGCAAAATAAGGTCCGCTTCCTTTAACACCTGCCGGGACCTTTCAACGCCGATTCGTTCGACTATATCCTCAGTTTCCCTTATCCCTGCTGTATCCAATAAACGTAATGGCACACCGCGAACATTCACATACTCTTCAATCACATCACGAGTCGTTCCAGGAATGTCTGTTACGATCGCCTTATTTTCTTGAACAAGACTATTCAACAAAGAAGATTTTCCTACATTTGGACGCCCTACAATGACGGTCGATAATCCTTCACGTAATATTTTCCCCTGATGCGAGGTACGAAGCAGCTTTTCAATCTCCCCTTTAATATATGAGCCCTTTTCTAATAGGAGCTGATGGGTCATTTCCTCCACATCATCATATTCAGGATAATCAATGTTTACCTCAACATGAGCGAGCGTCTCTAATATTTCCTGACGAAGCTTCCGAATAAGCTTCGAAAGTCTGCCTTCCATTTGTCCAAGAGCCACATTCATAGCCCGATCCGTTTTTGCCCGAATTAAGTCCATGACAGCTTCAGCCTGAGATAAATCAATCCGTCCATTTAAGAAGGCTCTCTTCGTAAACTCCCCAGGCTCCGCAAGTCTAGCCCCATGACTCAGAACAAGCTGAAGCACCCGATTGACAGAAGCAATTCCTCCGTGGCAATTAATTTCAATGACATCCTCTTTCGTGAAGGTTTTGGGACCCTTCATAACCGAGACCATGACTTCTTCAGCTATTTCATTCGTCCTTGGATCGACCATATGCCCATAATGGATCGTATGAGAGGCAACCTCTTTCAGTCTTTTACCGCTAACACCTCTAAACATTTTATCAGCAATCGGAATTGCTTCATCCCCGCTTAACCGAACGATCGCGATCGCTCCCTCGCCCATAGGCGTCGATATGGCTGCAATTGTATCTAATTCCATTACACTCCACCTCTTTTCATTAAAAGCTTTATTTATCTATAAAGTGAAACTTCAATCAGTGGGGGTTTTCTTTCATCCCCCACTGATTGTTAGTTGAACCAATCGGGCCTTTACGGGCTGTTGACCCCCACTTAGAAATTTTTGTTTTACTCGACTTCTTGAAGTGGAGGTCTTACAGCCCGTTAATCTGCGATAAACGTTACTTCCTGTGATTTCTACAAAATAATAGAATATCATATGCCTTTTTATTAGAAAACAAGTTTGTCTTCCTCTTCTTGCTTTAAATAAAACTTGTCCACAGCATTTATATTTTCAAAAACCTTTTATTTATCCACAGTTTTCAAGTTAGGTATACTATATTTTATCTTATCCACATGTGAATAACAATAAAGCAGCCGTATCCTATGAAAAGAATTGATGCAATGAATTTTTAGAACAAAAAAAAGAACCCAATCACGAGATTGGGTTCCTGCTTATTTAACGGGTGTAATGACGAGATGACGATGCGGGTCATTTCCGCTTGAATACGTTTTTATCCTTTTATTATCAGCTAGAGCAGTATGAATGACCTTTCTTTCATATGAAGGCATCGGTTCTAAAGTAACAGTTTGACCTGTCTTTATCGCCTTTTGCGCCAATCTTCCAGCTAACTGAATAAGTGTATCATTTCGCCTTTTCCGATAATCCTCCGCATCCAGTAATACATTAATGTATTGTTCCGAATAGCGGTTCATAACTAATTGTGTTAAATACTGCAAAGAATTTAAAGTCTGACCCCTTTTTCCAATAAGCAGAGCAATTTTTTCCCCTGTTAAAATGAATTCGATGTTTCTCCCGCTGCCAATTACCTCTATTTCAATCGCAGCGCCCATCTTTTCACTTACATCTAATAGGAATTTCTTGCCTTCTTCAATTGGGTCTATTTTCATAACAGCTTTCACAATTGCAGGTCGTGAACCAAAGATGCCAAAGATCCCTTTTTTGCCTTCATCGACGATTGTAATTTCTGCACGTTCTTCCGTTGTCTGCAACTGAGCTAGAGCCGACTTTACTGCTTCCTCGACGGTCTGTCCTGTAGCAGTTACTTGTCTCACTTTTTTGCTCCTCCTGCTTTACCGGTTGCTGTAGCTTTCAGCTCCGGACCTTTAATAAAATACGTCTGAACGATCATAAAGATATTACCGACTACCCAGTACAATGAAAGGGCAGCTGGGAAGTTAATAGCAAAAACAACGATCATTATCGGCATGAGCCAAAGCATCATCGCCATTTGCGGATTTTGATTAGCTGTACCTGCCATCATCATTTTTTGCTGAATAAATGTTGTTACACCAGCAATCAACGGCAAAAGATAAATTGGATCTGGAGCACCTAGTTCAAACCATAAAAAGGAATGTAACTTAATCTCCTGAGTACGGGATATAGCATGGTAGAATCCAATCAGTACTGGCATTTGAATGATTAATGGAAAACATCCAGCTAAAGGGTTGACCCCATGCTGCTGGAATAGCGCCATGGTTTCTTGCTGCAGCTTTTGTTGGGTTTTTTGATCTTTTGAACTGTATTTTTCTTTTAATTTTGCCATTTCTGGCTGCAATGCCTGCATTGCCTTAGAACTTTTCGTTTGTTTAATCATTAAAGGAAGCATGAATAAGCGGACAATAATGGTGACAATGATAATCGATAAACCAAAGCTGCCACCAGCAAATTCAGCAACTATTATGATGAAAAGTGAAAGCGGGTAAACTATGTACTGATTCCAAAAGCCTTCACTTTCGGATGTAATCGGCTGATTAATATCCATACAGCCTGATAAAAGCGCCATTAAGAAGATTAGACCGACCACTAGAAGTATTCTTTTCTTCAAACGATTTTTCCTCCTTACTGCTAAGAAAATTTATCTATTGTATGTTTATTCCCAAGTTTGTCACCTTCTAAATATATAAATGCAATTCAGAAGATTATGGAAAACAAAACTACATATATTTTAACATTATTAATAAAGCATGTCTTTAAAGAAAAAACTTCTTCTTAAGACTGTTTATCAGCAATTCCTGGCTTAGGCTTAACCATAACCTTTGACAGCTTTAATACATGAATTAAACTGTTCTTAATTTCATGGAAACCCATATCAGCAACAGGCTTTCTTGCAATAATAATATAGTCGAAAGGATGTTTTAATTCATTCTCTAGTTCGTGGAAAGCTTGACGAACATAGCGCTTGATCTGATTTCTTGTGACGGCGTTGCCAATTTTCTTACTCACTGAAAGTCCAATTCGAAAGTGCTCCTGACCTGGCTTATTAAGTGAGTAAACAACAAATTGCCGATTGGCAAATGACTTGCCTTTTTTAAAGGCGTCTTGAAATTCTTTATTCTTTTTCACTCTAAATTCTTTTTTCATCTTCTCTTACCTCTCTAACAAGCGGAAGACTCTGTTTTTAATTGATTATGGAAAAAAAGACCACTGACGTTTCAGTGGCCTAAGCAGATAATACTTTTCTTCCTTTACGGCGGCGGCGAGCTAAGACGTTACGTCCGTTTGGCGTGCTCATGCGGCTGCGGAATCCATGAACTTTACTTCTTTTACGTGCTTTTGGTTGGTAAGTTCTTTTCATTATATGACACCTCCCTGAGGAATAGCTGTTAAAGACAGTCCTACTAATTATAAAGATGTAACTAGAATGTTGTCAACTGGTAGAAATTCGTAAGCTTGCATTCTAAACTAACTCAATTCTTACAAAAAGATCCACCAAGAAAGTTTACCCTCTTTTTGAATCTCTGTCACTTAAAAATTTTGTTTTTAAGAAAGTAATTTTCTCCACTTTTTTAATTTGACACCCGAATAGCCTGCGATTCTTATGTTGTGGATAATTTTTCGACACGTTTTTTATTATCCACAACACATATCGACAGCTTTTTCACACAAACACCCCTTGTGGACAATTTAAATCCACAAACTCTTAGCCTTGTGGATAGATTCTTAAAAACCATTGCACCTATTAGGAATATCTGTTATCATATTTGTGTTTTCACACTTAATAAATCATTGTGCATAACTTAGTTATCCACAGATTGTGGATAACATGTGGATGAGTTATTCTTTAAGGTTGTAAAACCTTGTCCACAGCTAGTGGATATTGTCGAAATCCTTCTTCTTTTCCTTATTATATGTTTTTCCACATACATGAGACTGTATATTTATTAATATGTAGGTTGTACTGCTTGTATAGCCTATATTTTTTTGGTGCCTATCATTCTAATACACTAATAAAAAGTGAATATTGGCCTACTACGTTCTACCTGCTAACGAAAATTTCTTTAATAGTAACTGGAAAAGGAGGGCTATCTATTGGAGAACATTGCGGATCTTTGGAATAATGCACTGACCAGCATAGAAAAGAAAATAAGCAAACCGAGTTATGAAACATGGCTGAAGTCAACGAAAGCTCACTCTCTTCAAGGTGACACGTTGACGATTACTGCGCCGAATGAGTTTGCCCGTGATTGGCTGGAAGAGCGCTATTCCCAATTGATCTCTGGAATTCTCTATGACATAACTGGAGAAGAATTAGGAGTAAAATTTATCATTCCTCAAAATCAAAATGAAGAAGCGCTTAATTTTCCAAACCCGCCTAGAAAAGCGGATAAAGAGGATGAACATCCTGAACTGCCATTAAACATGCTTAATCCTAAATATACATTTGATACGTTTGTTATTGGCTCAGGAAACCGATTTGCGCATGCTGCTTCATTAGCAGTAGCTGAAGCACCAGCTAAAGCATACAACCCTTTATTTATTTATGGGGGAGTCGGACTTGGAAAAACACACCTTATGCACGCCATTGGCCATTATGTGTTAGATCATAACCCGTCAGCTAAGGTTGTATACTTATCATCAGAGAAATTTACGAATGAATTTATTAACTCCATTCGTGATAATAAGGCCGTCGATTTCCGCAATAAATATCGAAAAGTGGATGTATTGTTAATTGATGATATTCAGTTTTTAGCAGGAAAAGAATCAACTCAAGAAGAATTTTTCCATACCTTTAATACATTACATGAGGAAAGCAAGCAAATAATTATATCCAGTGATCGGCCGCCAAAGGAAATCCCAACCCTTGAAGATAGGCTTCGTTCCAGATTTGAATGGGGACTTATCACCGATATCACTCCGCCAGATCTTGAAACAAGGATTGCTATTTTGCGCAAAAAGGCGAAAGCTGAAGGACTAGATATACCAAATGAAGCTATGCTATATATTGCCAATCAGATTGACTCTAATATTCGTGAATTAGAGGGCGCTCTTATTCGCGTTGTTGCGTACTCATCCTTAATTAATAAAGACATAAATGCCGATTTGGCAGCTGAGGCTCTTAAAGATATTATTCCAAGCTCAAAGCCAAAAGTGATTACGATACTTGATATTCAGCGTGTTGTCGGGGAACACTATAATGTGAAGCTAGAAGATTTTAAAGCGAAGAAAAGAACAAAATCTGTTGCATTTCCTCGACAAATTGCCATGTATTTATCGCGGGAATTAACAGACTTCTCTTTGCCTAAAATTGGAGAAGAGTTTGGAGGACGGGATCATACAACCGTGATCCATGCTCATGAAAAAATCTCTAAACTCGTGCAATCGGATACTCAATTTCAAAAAGAAATAAAAGAGATTCATGAAATACTAAAAATATAGTGTGCATAACATCAACCAGCTTACACACAGTCTGTCCACATGTGGATAGGCTGTGTTTCCATTAAAAAAATAGAGTTATCCACATATTAACAAGCCCTACTAGTACTTCTAGTATTTTAAAAAAGAAAAATATATAACTAATATAATAAAAATAGTTTAAACGGAGGATTAAGAAATGAGATTTATAATCCAACGGGATCGATTAGTTCAAGGTGTTCAGGATGTTATGAAGGCGGTAACGAGCCGAACTACTATTCCAATTTTAACGGGGATCAAAATTGTCGCGACATCTGAAGGAGTAACTTTAACAGGCAGTGATTCAGATATATCGATTGAATCATTTATTCCTAAAGAAGAAGCTGGAAATGAAATTGCTGAAATCAAGCAAGCAGGCTCCATTGTGCTCCAGGCTAAGTTTTTTAGCGAAATTGTTAAGAAGCTGCCGACGGATACGGTTGAAATGCATGTGGAAAACCAACTACAAACAGTCATCCGCTCTGGAAAATCTGAATTTAAATTAAATGGTTTAGATGCGGAGGAGTATCCGTTATTACCGCAAATCTCGGAAGAAAATGTGTTTAAGATTCCAACCGATCTTCTTAAAGCGTTGATTCGCCAAACGGTATTTTCAGTGTCCACCTCAGAAACACGCCCCATCTTGACAGGTGTAAACTGGAGAGTGGAAAATGGGGAATTAACCTGTATTGCAACAGATAGCCATCGCTTAGCGCTTCGAAAAGCAAGAATAGAAACAGAAGCTGCAGAAAATTACAATGTCGTTATTCCAGGAAAGAGCTTAAGTGAATTAAGCAAAATTTTGGATGATCATAATGATCCAGTTGAAATTGTCATTACAGAAAATCAAGTTTTATTTAAAGCCAAGCACCTATTATTTTTCTCAAGATTACTTGAAGGTAATTATCCTGATACATCCAGATTGATCCCGACAGAAAGCAAAACAGATATTGTCGTCAATACGAAGGAGTTTTTACATGCGATTGATCGTGCTTCACTATTAGCAAGAGAAGGACGAAATAATGTCGTTAAATTTACAACGATTGACGCAGGGGTTATTGAAATATCTTCTAATACACCAGAAATCGGACATGTTGTCGAAGAATTACAAAGCCAATCTGTAGAAGGTGAGGATTTAAAAATCTCCTTCAGCGCCAAATTTATGATGGATGCACTTAAAACACTAGAGGGTTCAGAAATTAAGATTAGTTTCACGGGAGCCATGAGACCATTTGTTATTCGACCAATTAATGACGATTCCATTCTCCAGCTGATTTTGCCGGTTAGAACGTATTAATAAACAAGAAGGGCTGCCAGCATAAGAGCTGGTAGCTTTTCTTTGTATAATCGCTAAATTTTTAGTAAAATAGAATTTTAGGGTACATTCTAGAAATTGTTTTGATTTTATGGGAAAAATAAGGGAAGATAGCTTTTATTTTCTTTTGACAAAAAATCAAACAATCGAGGAAGTGAAAAGATGACAGAAATCAAAATTGATACGGAATATATTACATTGGGTCAATTTCTTAAAGTAGCTGAGGTTATTCAGTCTGGCGGGATGGCCAAGTGGTTTTTAAGTGAATATGAAGTATTCGTAAATGGAGAGCAGGACCAAAGAAGAGGAAGAAAGCTCCGAACTGGAGATAAAGTTCAAATCAAGGACTTTGGGTCATTTACGATTGTTTAAAAAATAGGCCTTCTGTAGCAGAGAGCTATGCTAAAGGATGTAGGTCCATGTATATAGAGCAATTGCTGTTAAAAAATTACCGGAACTATGAAGGATTAGAAGTCCAGTTTGAAAATAAGGTGAATGTCATATTGGGTGAGAATGCACAAGGAAAAACAAACGTCATGGAATCCATATATGTATTAGCCATGGCAAAATCGCATCGTACCTCAAATGATAAAGAACTTATTCGCTGGGACCAAGAGTATGCTAAAATAGAAGGTAGGGTCCAAAAAAATAGAGGTTCCTTGCCGATGCAATTAGTTATCTCCAAAAAGGGAAAAAAGGCTAAGTGCAACCATATTGAACAGCAAAAATTAAGTCAATACGTGGGAAATATGAATGTCGTCATGTTTGCTCCCGAAGATCTCCATCTTGTAAAGGGAAGCCCGCAGGTAAGACGGCGTTTTATCGACATGGAAATAGGGCAAGTTTCTCCCATCTATCTCCATGATGTTAGCCAGTATCAAAAAATACTGCAGCAAAGAAATCACTATTTAAAGCAGCTCCAAATAAAAAAACAAACGGATCAAACAATGCTGGATATCCTGACAGAGCAGTTTATTCAAACTGCCGTCAAAATCGTGAAAAAACGCTTCGAATTTCTGCAGCTGCTTGAAAATTGGGCAATGCCGATTCATGAAGGAATATCAAGAGGGCTTGAATCGTTGAAAATAGAGTACAAGCCATCGGCAGATGTATCAGATGAGCAAGATTTGTCGAAAATGATAAAAGTATACGAAGATAAGTTTGGAAAAATAAAAAATAGAGAAATTGAACGTGGTGTTACGATGTTCGGCCCTCATCGGGATGATCTTACTTTTTATGTAAATGGGCGCGATGTACAAACCTTTGGCTCACAAGGGCAGCAGCGAACAACAGCTTTATCTGTTAAGCTCGCAGAAATTGAGCTTATTCATTCTGAGATTGGTGAATATCCCCTATTGCTTCTTGATGATGTACTTTCAGAACTTGATGATTATCGGCAATCACATTTATTAAATACGATTCAAGGAAAAGTACAAACCTTTGTCACAACAACAAGTGTTGATGGAATTGATCATAAGACCTTAAAAGAGGCAGCTGCTTTCAGGGTGGAAGCTGGAAGCGTGAAAAAGATTCAATGAGGTGAGCATTTGTACATCCATGTCGGAGAAGATATATTAGTTCGTTCCAAGGATATTGTCGCTATTGTTGATAAGCAAAGTGTTCACTCTTCTAAAATGATAGAAGAGTTTTTAGAGCGCCAGAAGCACTCTGTCATAAACCTCTCCAAAGGTTCTTATAAATCAGTGGTCATTACCACGAAGGAAATCTACTTTTCCCCACTGGCATCAGGTACATTAAAAAAGCGTTCCGCGAAATCTGCAATTTAAAATAAAGATAATAGTTTGGCGAAATAGAATAAGGATTAGCCAGGCTTTTTTATAGATAATTGATATTTGATAGTAATGCAAATGAAAGTGTAGGTGATCGATGTGTCAATGGAGCAAAAGGCAGTGCAGGAAGAGTCTTATGATGCCAATCAGATACAGGTTTTAGAAGGTCTAGAAGCGGTTCGTAAGCGTCCAGGGATGTATATTGGTTCTACAAGTGCTAAAGGTTTGCACCATCTCGTATGGGAAATTGTAGACAACAGTATTGACGAAGCATTAGCCGGATATTGTTCAGAGATTAATGTGTGCATCGAGAAAGATAATAGTATAACCGTCATCGATAACGGACGTGGTATCCCTGTCGATACTCAGGAAAAAATGGGCCGTCCAGCTGTTGAAGTTATTATGACCGTTCTCCATGCTGGAGGGAAATTCGGCGGCGGCGGATATAAGGTTTCCGGCGGGCTGCATGGTGTAGGTGCTTCTGTTGTTAATGCACTTTCCACTGAATTAGAAGTATTTGTTCATCGGGATGGACATATTCACTATATTAAATTTGAGCGTGGCGTTACGTGTGGGGATATAAAGATCATCGGAGAAACCGATCATACAGGGACAACGATACATTTCAGGCCAGATCCGGAGATCTTCACTGAAACACTTGAATACGACTTTGATACACTGGCAAACCGTATTCGGGAATTAGCCTTCTTAAATCGCGGCCTCCAAATTAACATTGAGGATAAGCGAGAAGATGGCAAGAAGCTAGAATATATGTATGAGGGCGGAATCAAGTCGTACGTTGAGCATTTAAATCGTTCAAAGGAAGTCCTTCACGAGGAACCGATTTATATTGAGGGCGAGCGTGATGGAATTAATGTTGAAGTATCCATCCAGTACAATGATGGGTATACAAGCAATATTTATTCCTTTGCCAATAATATTAATACGTATGAAGGCGGAACCCATGAAGTCGGTTTCAAAACAGCTTTAACAAGGGTTATTAATGACTATGCAAGAAGAAGTGGGATTTTCAAAGAAAATGATGCCAATCTTTCAGGGGAAGATGTCCGCGAAGGAATTACGGCTATTATATCCATTAAGCATCCGGACCCTCAATTTGAAGGACAAACAAAAACAAAGCTAGGGAACTCTGAGGCCCGTGCGATTACAGATACTGTTTTTTCTGAGGCATTAGACAAATTCCTGCTAGAGAACCCGGCTGTTGCGAGAAAAATCGTTGAAAAAGGGCTAATGGCTGCCCGTGCAAGATTAGCAGCTAAAAAGGCTCGTGAATTAACAAGACGGAAAAGTGCATTAGAAGTATCAAGCTTACCTGGTAAATTAGCGGATTGTTCTTCAAAGGATGCATCCATCTCTGAATTATATATTGTTGAGGGTGATTCAGCGGGCGGATCCGCCAAACAAGGGCGTGATCGCCATTTCCAAGCCATTCTTCCGCTAAGAGGGAAAATCCTCAATGTTGAGAAAGCTAGACTGGATCGAATTCTTTCAAACAACGAAGTAAGAGCCATGATTACAGCAGCTGGAACGGGCATTGGTGATGACTTTGATATTTCGAAAGCGCGATACCACAAGATTGTTATCATGACCGATGCGGATGTTGACGGTGCCCATATTCGTACTTTACTATTAACCTTCTTCTATCGTTATATGAGACAAATCCTTGAAGCGGGATATATTTATATCGCTCAGCCACCTTTATACAAAATCCAGCAAGGTAAACGGATTGAGTATGCCTACAATGAAAGTCAGCTGGAAGAAGTTATGGGGAGCTTGCCAAGCAGTCCTAAACCAAATGTACAGCGTTACAAAGGGTTAGGAGAGATGAATCCAGAGCAGCTTTGGGAAACAACGATGAATCCAGAAACAAGAACGTTATTGCAGGTAAATCTTGAAGATGCGATTGAAGCGGATGAAACCTTTGAAATCCTTATGGGTGATAAAGTGGAACCTCGCCGTCAATTTATTGAAGAAAATGCATTATATGTTAAGAACCTAGATATTTGATTGAGACCCAGGGTAGATGGCTATTATTCTATCCTGGTTTTATATACATGAAGTGCAAAGGGAGCTACTTTTGATATTTAGGCTACCTTTTATCATAGAAACTATTCATCGGGAATTTTCACCTATGGATAGATTGAGAAATAGTTGTTCACATAAAGGAGGTTCTTTACATGGCTGAAACTCCGAAGCCCTCAGTAAAAGAGATTAATATAAGTCAGGAAATGCGTTCATCCTTTCTTGACTATGCGATGAGTGTTATTGTATCTCGTGCTTTACCAGATGTACGAGATGGATTAAAGCCGGTTCACCGCCGGATTTTATACGCAATGCATGATCTTGGCATGCATTCAGACAAGCCTTATAAGAAATCAGCTCGTATCGTTGGGGATGTTATTGGTAAGTATCATCCGCATGGTGACTCTGCTGTTTATGAAACAATGGTGCGGATGGCTCAGGACTTTAACTACCGTTATATGCTTGTAGATGGGCATGGCAACTTTGGTTCTGTCGATGGGGATTCTGCAGCAGCGATGCGTTATACGGAAGCTCGTATGTCCAAAATCTCGATGGAGCTTTTAAGAGATATTAATAAAGACACAATTGATTATCAGGATAACTATGATGGGGAAGAGAGAGAGCCCGTTGTTTTGCCGGCTAGATTCCCGAATTTATTAGTGAATGGTACATCAGGAATAGCTGTTGGAATGGCAACGAATATCCCTCCGCATCAGCTTGGCGAAGTCATTGATGGAGTTCTTGCCATTAGTAAGGATCCTGATATGACAATTCCGGAACTGATGGATATTATTCCGGGACCGGATTTCCCTACAGCTGGGATGATTCTCGGCCGAAGCGGCATTCGCAAGGCTTATGAAACAGGAAGAGGCTCTATTACATTAAGAGCAAAAGTAGACATTGAACAAAAATCAAATGGCAGAGAAGTCATTATTGTCAATGAAATTCCTTATCAAGTGAATAAAGCTAAGCTGATTGAAAGAATTGCTGAGCTGGTTAGAGATAAAAAGATTGACGGGATTACCGATTTGCGTGATGAATCCGACCGTAACGGTATGCGGATTGTCATTGAAGTTCGCAGAGATGCTAATGCAAGTGTATTATTGAACAATCTATATAAGCAAACGGCGATGCAGACGAGCTTCGGAATCAATTTGCTTGCTCTCGTTGATGGGGAACCGAAAGTACTGAATTTAAAGCAATGTTTAGAGTATTACCTCAATCACCAGAAGGTCGTAATCCGCCGCAGAACAGAGTTTGAATTAAGAAAAGCGGAAGCGCGTGCTCATATTCTTGAAGGCTTAAGAATTGCACTCGATCATTTGGATGAAGTAATTGCATTAATTCGCGGCTCTCAAACAACGGATATTGCCAGAGAAGGATTAATGTCTAAATTTAATCTTTCTGAGAAGCAAGCTCAGGCAATTCTAGATATGCGTCTACAACGTTTAACAGGCTTAGAGCGTGAAAAAATTGAAGATGAATATGCAAGCTTAGTTAAACTAATTGCCGAGCTGAAAGCGATATTAGCGGATGAGGAAAAGGTACTCGAAATTATCCGTGAAGAATTGCTTGAAATTAAAGAAAGATTTAATGATGAGCGCCGCACGGAAATCGTTGCAGGGGGCATTGAGCAAATTGAAGATGAAGATCTTATTCCTCGTGAAAATATCGTCATCACTCTAACTCATAAAGGCTATATTAAACGTCTGCCGGTTTCTACTTACCGTGCCCAAAAGCGTGGTGGCCGTGGAATTCAAGGCATGGGGACAAATGAAGATGATTTTGTTGAGCATTTAATGACAACATCAACCCATGACACAATCTTGTTCTTCACGAACAAAGGGAAGGTATATCGTTCTAAAGGATATGAAATTCCTGAATTTAGCCGTACAGCGAAAGGAATTCCAATTGTTAACTTGCTTAGCGGCATCGAGAAGGATGAATGGGTAAACGCTATTATCCCTATTGAAGAATTTGTAGATGATTGGTTCTTATTCTTTACAACTAAGCAAGGGATTTCTAAGCGTTCCCCTCTTACTTCATTTGCTAATATTAGAAATAATGGGTTAATTGCCATTAATTTAAGAGAAGATGATGAGCTGATTTCTGTACGCTTAACAGATGGACAGAAGGAAATTATTATTGGAACGAAAAATGGGCTGCTCATTCGTTTCCCTGAAGATGATGTCCGTTCAATGGGACGTACCGCAACAGGGGTTAAAGGAATAAGCTTAAGCGGTGATGATGAGGTAGTGGGAATGGAAGTGTTGGAGGAGAATTCTCAAATACTAATTGTTACGAAAAACGGTTATGGTAAACGTACACCTTCCGAAGAATATCGTATTCAAGGAAGAGGCGGAAAAGGAATTAAAACATGTAATGTTACCGAGAAAAATGGAAATCTAGTTTCCATGAGAGCGGTCACTGGCGAAGAAGACTTAATGTTAATTACGACGGGCGGTGTCCTAATCCGCATGGCTGTTAGTGATATTTCGACAATGGGACGTAACACTCAAGGTGTCAGACTCATTCGTTTAGACGAAAACATAGATGAATTTGTCGCTACTGTTGCCAAGGTTGAAAAAGAAGAGGATAAACCTGAAGAGGAATTAACAAAGCCATTAGAAAGTGCTGAATTCCTTCCAGATGAGGAATCCGTAGAAGATGATCAAGAATAATATACAAATCGGGGGAACACAAATTTTGTGTTCCTCCTTTTGTGTTTAATGGGGTATAATGGTAAAAACGACTCATGACATTTGGGGTGGAAGACTGTGCGTGTAAACATAAAGGAATTGCGAGAGGGATGTATTGTATCTGAAGATATTTATAGTCTGACAAATCGTCCAATTGTTACAAAGAAAAGCATTCTTACGAAAGAATTAATACATATATTAAATGTTTTTCTTATTGAGGAAGTAGCTGTAGAAAAGTTAATGGTTAATGGCTCTGTGTTTATTCCAAAAGAATACATAATTGATGAGAGAGAAACAAAGGAAGCACCAAGCGAGAACAATGGATGTCTGGAAGATATGTTTCTTATAGGAGTTCAAAATTTTAAAAGGGAATTTAAGAACTGGCAATCAGGTTTGCCGATTGATATTTCAAAAATAAGAAACATTATGCTTCCTCTCGTTGATAAATCAGAAACTAATCCCTCTGATTTGTTCTCCCTGCATCATTTATCAACTAATGATGAATACCTGTATCAGCACTCTGTTGCAGTCGGGCTATTAAGTGCCTTTATCGGAAAGAAACTTAAATATAATAAAGGGGATGTTTTACAGCTTGCTCTTAGCGGTTGTCTTTCAGACGCAGGAATGGCAAAAGTAAAGCCTTCTATCCTTTTTAAGAATTCAACCTTAACTCTTCAGGAATTTGAAGAGATTAAAAGACATCCAGTTTATAGCTATAAGATGGTGCAAAATATTTCTCTATTAAAAGAAACGACAAAGTTAGGGATTTTTCAACATCATGAAAGATTAGATGGAAGTGGCTATCCATTAGGGGAACAAAACAATAAAATCAGCACTTTTGCCAAAATCATTGCGGTTGCTGATACCTTTCATGCCATGACTAGTAATAGACTTTACCGAAAAAAGCAGTCACCTTTTAAAGTTTTAGAAATGATGCTCCAGGATATGTTCGGGAAATATGATATTGCAGCGATGCACGCAATCGGGTCAGGCTTTATGACTTTTTCAATTGGAAGCAGTGTAAAGCTTTCAAATGGTCAAATAGCTGAAATTATGTTTTTAGAAGAAAAAACACCGACAAGGCCACTTGTGAAAATAAATCAAACCGGTGAAATTTTTCACTTAGAAAAGCATCGGCAATTATATATAGAGGAAGTGATTAAATAGACCACAAATAGTTGGTCTATTTTTTTGCAAAAGGGAATTAACATATTTTACAATAATAAAAAGACCGATTTATGCGTAAAAAACACTTGCAAAAGCACTATGGGCTTGTTATACTAATTCAAGTCAGCAAGCGAGAGCGAATAACTCCTTTGAAAAAAGTGTTGACAATGTTATATAGAAATGATATATTAATAAAGTCGCCTCTGAGGGGCAAGATAGTTCTTTGAAAACTGAACGAACAAAAACGTCAACGTTTTAGTCTTTTTATCAAAAAAGACATTTATGAGCT
>NZ_JBALOW010000054.1:16924-31000 GCF_036965085.1 Bacillus sp. JJ1532 | reverse complement strand
GTAAGCTAATGACAGGCGGCGAAGGGGACGATTCCAAAGGCTACTTCATCAAACCAACTGTATTCGCTGACCTTTCACCAGAATCTCGCATCATGAAGGAAGAAATCTTTGGACCAGTTGTAGGCTTTACAAAAGCTAAAGATTTCGATGAAGCGATTGACATTGCTAACAACACAGAATACGGTTTAACGGGTGCAGTTATTACCAACAACCGCATGAACCAAGAAAAAGCACGTGAAGATTTCCATGTTGGAAACTTATACTTTAACCGCGGCTGTACAGGTGCCATTGTAGGCTACCAGCCATTCGGCGGATTCAACATGTCAGGAACTGACTCTAAAGCAGGCGGACCTGATTATCTGCTTCTTCACATGCAAGCAAAAACAACTTCAGAAATGTTTTAATTTCAAAAAGAGTGATTTGTCATTGGACAGATCACTCTTTTTTTTCGTTAAGAAAATATCTTTTATTCAGCGTAGAAGATATTAAGGGAAAAATCTATATTCATTCCCCATTCAAGCTCCAAAAGGCGGTTGCTGGTAAAAGAAACGCCGTCTCATTCCCCGATCAAGATTAAAAAGGCAGTTGCCGGTAAATGGAACGCCGTCTCATTGCCCGTTCAATGTCAAAAAGTGGGCCGCCGGTAAAAGAAAGGCCGTCCCATTCCCTGTTCAAGAATAAAAAAGCGGTGAGCGGAAAATAGTTGAATTCTATGAATGATCGATTAGAATTTTCAAAATATTTATAAAATGGGGTTCCCTTTCAGAATTATCTGTTATATAATACAAAATGTATAATATGAATTGTAATATAACAACATTGAATTTCATCAAAACATTTTAAAGGAGGAGTAACACAAATGAATGATTCAAGAGTGAAGCAATTGCAGGAAAGCTGGGAGATGGATGCACGCTGGAAAGGGATTGAAAGACCATATTCTGCAGAAGAGGTCATTCAATTAAGGGGCTCCATCGATATTGAATATACACTGGCACGTAGGGGAGCTGAAAAGCTTTGGAAGCTTGTGAATGAAGAGGATTTTGTTCATGCGTTAGGAGCATTGACAGGAAATCAGGCTGTTCAGCAGGTAAAAGCAGGATTGAAGGCAATCTATTTAAGCGGCTGGCAAGTAGCGGCAGATGCCAATCTTTCCGGTCATATGTATCCTGATCAAAGCCTGTATCCAGCTAACAGTGTTCCAAGCGTAGTCAAGAGAATTAATCAGGCCCTGCAGCGTGCAGATCAAATTCATCATATGGAAGGGGATTCATCCATTGACTGGTTCGCTCCGATTGTGGCTGATGCGGAGGCTGGGTTTGGCGGCCAGCTGAATGTGTTCGAATTAATGAAAGGGATGATTGAAGCCGGAGCAGCAGGCGTCCATTTTGAGGATCAGCTCTCTTCCGAGAAAAAATGCGGACATCTTGGAGGAAAGGTTTTATTACCGACACAGACAGCCGTTAAAAACCTAATTGCTGCTAGGTTAGCAGCAGATGTAATGGGTGTGCCGACTCTAGTAGTTGCTAGAACAGACGCGAATGCGGCGGATTTAATTACTAGTGATGTAGATTCATATGATGCACCTTTCATTACGGGAGATCGAACACCTGAAGGGTTTTTCCGGACTAAAGCAGGTCTTGACCAAGCTATTGCAAGAGGATTAGCCTATGCCCCATATGCGGACCTTGTCTGGTGCGAAACGGCGGAGCCTAATCTGGATGAGGCAAGGCGCTTTGCTGAAGCCATTCATGAAAAGTTTCCTGGCAAAATGCTTGCCTATAACTGTTCTCCATCATTCAACTGGAAGAGCAAGCTTGATGATGAAACGATTGCGAAGTTCCAAATTGAGCTTGGAAAAATGGGCTACAAATTCCAATTCGTTACCCTTGCTGGCTTCCATGCCTTAAACCACAGCATGTTTGAATTGGCTCGCGGCTACAAAGACCGTGGCATGGCTGCTTATTCCGAATTACAGGAGGCTGAATTTGCAAGCGAGGTGCATGGCTATACAGCTACTAGACATCAAAGGGAGGTGGGGACCGGATATTTCGATCAAGTTTCAATGACGATTACAGGTGGAACCTCTTCCACAACCGCCTTGAAGGGTTCAACGGAAGAGGAGCAGTTTACATCCGCAAAACAGGAAGTATGATGATTTTGTATGACTGCAGTATGTTTAGCTAATTGATTTTCGTTTATCAATCATTCTATCGTGATTTTTGACCAATTTTTCTCCCATTTTATCCTCTCTTCTTTGTGAAGGGGGGATTTTTTTGCCGTATGATTTTTCAAAGATGACACCTCTTGATACAATAAAACATACATATTAATAGCCCTTCTTTTAAAATCTATATACAATTAACTTATTGGTGGCTGTTGAGAAAAAAACAACAGGAGGTATTACTTTGTCTAATAATATCGATGATTATATCCTCCAGGGAATCCATGGCCAGAAGCAAACAAAGCCTGATGAACGAAGGAAATTCCTTGGAACTTTGCGAGAACGAATCGTGATTGCCCTTACACAATCCCAAATTAGAGAAGACGGCATCTATCCTCAAATTGAAAAGGCGCTAAAGGATAATGGGAAAGCTCATCTTTACTTAAATGGAAATATGAATTACGAAGAACTTTCAAAATATACCAAACTAGCTTCAAAATATAGGATAGAATACACGATGGTGACTAATAAGGATTATAATTCAGAAATTGGCTTAGCTCTTGCTCATGACTATGCGATTGATAAAGAGGAGATATATGTAAAAAAAGAAGTGCCGATCAAAAAAGCTCCTAAAAAGAAAAAGGGATTCTTTTCGTTATTTTCAAGGAGTTAGATAAAAAGTGGAAAACCTAATGAAAAGTCCGTCACTAGCGGCTATTGGACGACTTTTCATGGTTCCATCACGTCCAAAAGTCCGTCCACTTTCCATGGACGGACATTTCACGTTCGCATTCCACACAAAAAGTCCGTCCACTTCCCTTGGATGGACATTTCACGTTCGTATCCCGCTCAAAAAGTCCGTCCACGCCCCCTGGATGGACATTTCACGTTCGTATCCCGCTCAAAAAGTCCGTCCACGCCCCCTGGACGGACATTTCACGTTCCTATCCCACTCCAAAAGTCCGTCCACGCCCCTTGGATGGACATTTCACGTTCGCATCCCGCTCAAAAAGTCCATCNNAAAAGTCCGTCCACGCCCCTTGGACGGACAATCCACGTTCCCGCCCCGCTCAAAAAGTCCATCCACGCCCTTAGTCGGACATATCCAAGCAGGTTCCAGCCCAAAAAGTCCGTCACCCCCCATGACGGGCATTTCTTTATTTTGACCAATGCGAATTGTCAGAACTCATGATAAAATGGCATAGGTACAAGTCAAATATACGCAATAAAAAAATTGCTTTAACGTGTGAAAGTTTGATATTATCTATATTATTGTGTCTATGGAATTACACTTTTGGAGGTGTCGATAAATGTCTAAAATTTCAACTGAACAAGTAAAACATGTGGCAACCTTAGCAAGGTTGGCCATAACAGAAGAAGAAGCTGAGATGTTCTCAAAACAGCTGGGTTCGATGATTAACTTTGCCGAACAGCTAAATGAATTGGATACAGACAATGTGGAACCGACCTCTCATGTTTTAGATATGAAAAATGTGATGAGAGAGGATATCCCTCAAGAAGGCTTACCGCAATCAGAGGTTCTAAAAAACGCACCAGATCATCAGGACGGGCAAGTGAAAGTGCCGTCCATTATCGAGTAAGGGGGGAAATACGATGAGTTTATTTGATCATAAAGTATCAGAGTTACACGAGCTTTTACATAAAAAAGAAGTTTCGGTCACTGATCTTGTTGATGAATCATATAAGCGTATTAGCGCAGTCGAAGATAAGGTCCAGGCCTTTATCACATTAGATGAAGAAAATGCTCGTGAAAAAGCGAGTAAACTAGATGAAAAATTAGGAACGGATGAATCAAAGGGGCTCCTATTTGGAATGCCGATTGGCTTGAAGGATAATATCGTTACAAAAGGCTTGCGTACAACATGTGCAAGTAAAATGTTAGAAAACTTTGATCCAATCTATGATGCAACAGTTGTGAATAAATTACATCATGCAGAAACGATTACCATTGGGAAATTAAATATGGATGAATTTGCGATGGGATCCACTACTGAGCATTCTGCTTTCAAGAAGACTAGAAATCCATGGAATCTAGACGTGGTACCAGGCGGATCTTCAGGTGGTTCAGCTGCGGCTGTTGCCTCTGGGGAAGTGTTGTTTTCTTTAGGAACAGATACAGGCGGCTCTATTAGACAGCCTGCTGCTTTTTGTGGGGTTGTTGGGATGAAGCCGACATATGGCCGTGTGTCCCGCTTCGGCATAGTCGCCTTTGCTTCATCGTTTGACCAAGTTGGTCCAATTACAAGAACGGTTGAAGACAATGCCTATTTAATGCAGGCGATTTCTGGTCTAGATCCGATGGATTCGACTTCTGCGAACATCGAAGTTCCTAATTTTGTAGAGTCATTAACTGGAGACATTAAAGGGTTAAAAATTGCCGTACCGAAGGAATATTTAGGTGAAGGTGTAGGAGAAACAGCACGCCAATCTGTATTAGATTCTTTAAAAGTACTAGAAAAGCTTGGCGCTACATGGGAAGAAGTTTCCCTTCCACATTCCAAATATGCATTGGCATCTTATTATCTATTATCTTCTTCTGAGGCTTCAGCGAATCTTGCTCGTTTTGATGGAGTTCGATATGGATATAGAACGGAGAATCCTGAAAACTTGCTTGATCTTTATAAAAAGACACGTGCAGAAGGATTTGGCGACGAAGTTAAACTTCGCATCATGCTAGGAACGTTTGCATTAAGTTCTGGCTATTATGATGCTTACTATAAGAAGGCACAAAAAGTACGTACATTAATCAAGAAGGATTTCGATGATGTGCTGAGCAAGTTTGATGTTATTGTTGGACCAACATCACCAAAACCAGCATTCAAAATCGGTGAGTCAATCGAAGATCCTTTGACTATGTATGCTAATGATATTTTAACTATTCCAGTTAACCTTGCAGGTGTGCCTGGAATTTCAATTCCGTGTGGATTTGACCAAGGTCTACCACTAGGGCTACAAATCATTGGCAAGCATTTTGATGAGAGCACTGTTTATCGTGTGGCACATGCCTTCGAACAGGCAACAGATTATCATAAACAAAAACCAACACTGTAAGGGGGGAAAGTAATGGAATTTGGAACGGTTATAGGACTTGAAGTACACGTTGAATTAAAAACAGATTCAAAAATCTTCTCGGCTAGCCCGAATCACTTCGGAGCTGAACCGAATACGAATACAACGGTCATTGACCTTGGGTATCCAGGGGTTCTGCCTGTCCTAAATAAGAAAGTAGTTGAATTTGGGATGAAGGCGGCGTTAGCTCTTAACTGCGAAATTGCTCCAGTTACGACATTTGACCGGAAGA
Organism: Bacillus sp. JJ1532; assembly: GCF_036965085.1. NCBI lineage: Bacteria > Bacillati > Bacillota > Bacilli > Caryophanales > Bacillaceae > Bacillus > Bacillus sp. JJ1532. The sequence continues at coordinate 25,517 of NZ_JBALOW010000054.1, read as the reverse complement.
ACTATTTTTATCCGGATAACCCGAAAGCCTACCAAATCTCTCAACTGGATAAGCCAATTGGAGAGCATGGCTGGATTGATATTGAAGTAGATGGCTATAAGAAAAGAATCGGGATTACTCGTATTCATTTAGAAGAGGATGCCGGAAAACTAACTCATGGAAATGGATATTCATTATGTGATTTCAACCGTGCGGGCACTCCGCTCATCGAGATCGTTTCCGAGCCAGATATTCGTACAGCAAACGAAGCTTACGCCTATCTTGAAAAATTAAAGTCCATTATTCAATACACAGGTGTTTCTGATTGTAAAATGGAGGAAGGTTCTCTTCGTTGTGACGCAAATATTTCGATCCGACCAGTTGGACAGGAAGAATTCGGAACGAAAACAGAGCTAAAGAACTTGAACTCCTTTAACTTCATTCGTAAAGGGATTGAATATGAAGTAAGCCGCCAAGAGGAAGTAGTACGTTCAGGCGGAGTGATTAATCAAGAAACGCGCAGGTATGATGAAGCGACAAATACGACAATCCTTATGCGTGTGAAAGAGGGAGCAGACGATTATCGTTATTTCCCTGATCCGGATTTAATCGATGTTCATATTAATGATGAATGGAAAGAGCGGATCCGCGCTGAAATTCCTGAGCTTCCAGATCAGCGACAAAAACGTTATATCGAAGAGCTTGGATTACCTGTCTATGATGCAGCTGTATTAACTGTCGTCAAGGAATCAGCTGACTTCTTCGAGGCAACAGTAAATGCTGGTGCAGATCCAAAGCAAGCATCCAACTGGATCATGGGTGATGTCTCAGCTTATTTAAAGGCAGAGCAAAAAGAGCTTGCAGATACAGCTTTAACTCCAGAAGGGCTGGCCGGCATGATCAAGCTGATTGAAAACGGCACAATCTCTTCAAAAATTGCGAAGACTGTTTTCAAGGAATTAATTGAAAACGGCGGAGATGCTGAACAAATCGTGAAAGCGAAAGGATTAGTTCAAATCTCTGACGAAGGAGCACTCCTAAAAATCATCTCTGAGGTATTGGATAATAATCCGAAAATCATTGATGATTATAAAAATGGAAAAGAAAAAGCGCTTGGTTTCTTTGTTGGACAAATTATGAAGGCAACAAAAGGACAAGCAAATCCTCCATTAGTCAATAAGTTATTGTTAGAGGAATTAAAGAAAAGATAAGATGAAAAAAGCTGGTGGATTATTTCCATCAGCTTTTCGACTTTTTATCCTAAAGTGTCGACATATTTCAAGTGTATTTCCCAGGAAAAGACTTGTTAATTTTCATATAGCGACAAAAAATGAAAGCAAGTCTATCCATTTCACTTTCACGAAAGGGATATGTAATAATAAGTAAGAATGACTTCGAAACAATAGGAGGGCTATAATGAGCTTAAATCAATGGTTTGAAAAAGGTTTAACAGCGGATCAGTACATAACAGGAATGACGGTTAACCAGGAAGAAATGACCCTTATCCTTGAGAAATTTTCACTATCAGATACGGAAAAAGAAAGACTGGCTCCTTTTAAAGAAAAAGGTTTAAAAGCAATTGTCTTAACCGAGGACTGGTGTGGAGATGCACTCTTAAATAACCCAGTTTTATTAAAAATTGCTGCAGAGATTGATATGGAAGTCCGATTCGTCTTAAGGGATCAAAACCTTGAATTAATGGATCAATATTTAACAAATGGGACATCAAGAGCCATTCCAATTTTTGTTTTTATCGATAAGGATGGAGAAGAGCAGGCTGTTTGGGGTCCTAGAGCGAAACAGATTCAGGAAATAGTGGACCGTGAGCGTGGTCAGCTTCCTTCTCAGGATGATTCTGAATTTAAAGAGAAGCAAATGGCATTATATAAAAGGCTAAAAGATTCCTACGTGGAAGACTCTTCACTATGGCATACAGTAGCAGAAAGTATTATTGATCGATTGGCAGAACAAAGTAAGTAATTCTAAAGGATGTGCTTGTCGTGAAAAGAATGCAAAATGAGGTAACTGAAATGCTTGGCATCTCTTATCCAATTTTTCAGGCACCAATGGCAGGCGGAATTACAACACCAGCGTTAATCAGCGAGACATCAAACTGCGGCGGGCTCGGCAATCTTGGTGCAGGTTATATGCTGCCGGAAGAAATGAACGAGGCAATTAAGTCGATTAAAGCCTTAACAGCCAAGCCATTTGGGGTAAATTTATTTGTCCCAAATCATCAGGTTTCTTACACAGAGGAAGTGTTTGCTCAAGCCGTAAATGTATTAAAAAAATATCAAGCTGAATTGGAAATAGAGGAAGGCAATCCCCAGTTAGAAAAAGATTATCAAGCTCTTTATGAACAGCAATTAGAGATCGTTCTAAGGACAAGGGTGCCAATATGCAGCTTCACTTTTGGCATCCCAAATGAAGGCGTCATAAAGGAGCTAAAGAAGCAGGGAACGATTGTAATCGGAACAGCTACGAATGTGAATGAAGCTTTGGAGCTTGAAGCATCTGGAGTCGATATGATTGTTGCCCAGGGAAGTGAGGCAGGTGGCCACCGGGGAACCTTTCATGAGGAAGGCAGCGGGTTAATTGGTTCAATGGCTCTGATTCCACAAATTGCAGATGCTGTTAAACTGCCAGTCATTGCTGCCGGTGGAATTATGGATGCAAGAGGAATGGCTGCAGCCTTCATTCTAGGGGCGAAGGGTGTCCAGCTTGGCACTGCCTTTTTACCGTGTAAAGAAAGTGGAGCACATTCTATTTATAAGGAAGCAATATTAAATTCGACCGAGGAGCAAACCACGTTAACGAAGGCTTTTTCCGGGAAACTGGCTAGGGGTATTCGCAATAACTTTATAAAGGAAATGGAAGGTCAATCGACCGGAATTCTTCCTTTTCCCTTGCAGAATGATTTAACAGGTCCTATAAGAAAACAGGCTGCTAAATTAAATAACCGGGAGTATATGTCCTTATGGGCAGGCCAAGGGTTGCGCCTAGCGGCTAGTACATCTGTAAAGGAATTAATGGATCGTTTAACGAAGGAATACTTGGAATTATAAAGGAAAGAAAAAAGGAGGAACAACTAATTGTTTCTCCTTTTTTGTGGTCATGATTATTTTTCAGTTAAAGCTCTTGTAAGTCCTGGAACGATCTGTTTCTTACGGGAAACAACGCCTTTTAATAGGGCGCGGTTATTTTCAAGCTTTACGTTATAAGCCTCTTCCACTGCTTTCGTTTCGTTTCCAACAGCAATGGCAACGGAATCATTGTTTAAAATGTCAGTAAGAACGAAAAGGAATAAATCTAATTCCTTGCTTTTAACAACTTCGGATAGCTTTGCTTCGAGCTCGTCCTGGCGGCTTAGAACGTCATTTAGATCTACAGCATTTACTTGAGCAATTTCCGTTTTGTAACTGCCCATTTGAAATTCTTTGGCATCTAGAGAGATTAATTGATCAATCGTTTTATCACTCAGGTCTGCACCTGCCTTAAGCATAGCTAAACCATATTCCTCAGCATTGGCTCCAGCAATTTCTGCTAGCTCGCGTGCTGCTGCCACATCTTCCTCTGTGCATGTAGGAGATTTGAACAATAAGGAATCAGAAATAATCGCTGAAAGCATTAATCCAGCTGTTTCTTTACTAATTTCCACAGCGTTTTCCTTATAGAGTTTCTTTAAAATAGTTGCAGTGCAGCCGACCGGTTCTGCGCGGTAATAAAGAGGGTCGCTCGTTTCAAAGTTGGCGATGCGGTGATGGTCAATGACTTCAAGAATTCTTACATCACGAATATCATCAGCACTTTGTTGGAATTCATTGTGGTCGACAAGAATGACTTCACTAACTTCCTTAGATACGGCTTCAACTAGACGCGGTGCCTCAACCTTGAAAGTATCAAGCGCAAATTGAGTTTCAGCATTTACTTGTCCTAAGCGGATCGGTTCTGCCTCTACACCTAATTTTGTTTTTAATTCTGCGTACGCTATAGCAGAACAGATTGAATCTGTGTCAGGGTTTTTATGACCGAATACAAATACTTTTGACATAATCCTTCTCCTTGGATAAATAGAATAATGGCATTGAAAGCCTGTTGTTATTTTAACATATATGCAACAGTAGAAAAAATCAACTTTCGAAAAAATAAAGGGATATGACTAAATATGGAGAAACTATTACTAAAAGTTGGGAGGGCAGGCAGATGGGAAGTATAGCGGTTATTTCAGATATTCACGGCAATGTAACTGCACTTGAGGCAGTCATGGACAATATTAAATCCAGAGGGATCCAAACCATATTCTGTTTAGGTGATCTCATTGGCAAAGGCCCAAACTCGCAAAAATCGGTTGAACGAATTAGAGAGAGCTGTGAGGTCGTTGTGCTTGGGAATTGGGATGACTTTATCCAGAGACCAGTTGAAATAGAAGAGGTGAAATGGCATCAGGACCAGTTAGATAAGGATGCCATGAACTATCTTCGATCCTTGCCATTCCATCATGATTTTTATATGAGCGGCAAATATGTCAGGCTTTTTCATGCTTCAGCAAAAAGTGTGTACCACCGGGTTGTTCCGATGAGAGATACATATGAAGAAAAGCTTGCCATGTTTGATAATACGGAGAACATCAATCATAATGGGAAATTACCAGATGTCGTTGGCTATGGGGATATTCACGCTGCCCTTATCGAGCCTGTGAAACCTCAAAAGACACTATTTAATGCTGGTAGTGTTGGGAATTCACTTGATATACCCCAAGCTACTTATACGATTCTTCACGGAGACTATTTATCGGACAAGCCTGCGCCTTTTTCAATTGAGATTGTCAGAATTCCATACGATGTTGAAAAAGAGCTGTCCATTGCAAGGGAAATGGGGCTGCCTAATTTAGAGGCATATGCACTCGAGTTGCGTGAAGCAAAATACAGAGGGCCATTCAAATCGAGGGTATAACGATTGTTTTGAAAATGAAAGCCGAATATTGGACGAACCAATATTCGGCTGCAATGGAGTATTTTATGCACGATTTGCATTGTTCTTTGGCGGAATGCGATCGTTCTTTAAATTTTTATCGTTAATTTTTGGTTCACGCCGATGGAAATGATTATGAATATTAGAGCGGTGAAGGAAAATCAAAAATAATAGAAAAATAGAAAAAATAAGTTCATGTTCCCGGCCAGGTGTGAAAAAGGAATAGACGAGCAGAGTCAGGCCGACTGCTAGTGATCCGTAATATACATATTTCGATATAAATATAATAAAGAAAAAAGCAAAATAGGCAGCCAAAAACATCCATATATTTGCTACAAGAAGGACCCCTGCCGTTGTGGCAATGGCCTTTCCCCCTCTAAATCCCGCGAAAATTGGAAAGCAATGCCCAATTACAGCAGAAAGTCCAATTAGTAAGGCATCCGTTTCTACCCCTGCTAAAGTAGGAAGGAAGGCGGCAAGAGCCCCTTTTCCAACATCGATAAGCAAGACGATGATAGCGGCTTTTTTTCCAAGAACCCTTAATGTATTTGTGGCGCCAGGATTATTGCTTCCGTGCTCGCGTATATCAATATTAAAAGCTAGCTTTCCAACAATAAGCGCAGTCGGAATGGATCCGATAAGATAGGCAACTACAAACAATAATATTGTCATCATATCATCCTTTATCGCAGATTAACGGGCTGTAAGCCCCCCACTTCAAGAAGTTGAGTTAAGCAAAAATTTCTAAGTGGGGGTCAACAGCCCGTAAAGGCCCAAATTTAGGAACACAGACTAAGAACGCCACGTCCTGTGGCAACGTCTATGTGACCCACATCCTGTGGGCCGCAACTAACAATCAATGGGCGCGATGAGGGCAGATTAAGAGCGCAACATCCTGTCGCAACGTCTGCACTAGCACGTCCTGTGTGTCGGCCCCCCATTGATTGAAGTTTCACTTTATGGGAAAATAGTGGGTAGGGATTTCCATGCATTTGGTAAAGTAATTAATTTTATCTTACCATGGATTGATTTCTGTTTGTGCGGAAATTTCTGAGATAGGCAAATGTGTGATGTAAATCACTTATATATCATACTAAGAAATGATATCTTTTATATAAAGAGATTTTCACTATTTATATGTGGGAAATATAGTTTAAGGGGGTAGGAGTTTGATGACAGGAGCGATATTTTTTGTGATCGTCCTTACCATTATCGCAATTATTACTACTATTATATTTATTACTAAAGGTGATCCTAATTACAGAAAATCAGCTAAACGGAATACAAGGAATCTCACCTTTATATACGTGATAGCTACCATCCTATCATTATTTGCATTAGTTTTTTATATTTGGCAATTTTAATAAAATACATTTGTCGAAAACGCTTGGGAAGCCAATTTTCTAAGCGTTTTTCTATGCCATTATATTTTTTTAAAAAAAATTACCTTTTTAGTGTAGGGATAGAGCACCTGACTTTCGTCTATTAGGGTGGAAGCTGTCAGAAAGGGGGAGAGAGCGATTAGCGACCAAGTTCTAATCCAAAAAGTAAAAAGCGGCAATCACCATGCATTTCGGCTTTTGGTTGAAAAGTACCGCAATGATTTGTTCCGGACCATCTACGCTGTATTAAGAAACCAAAAAGAAGCGGAAGATGCCACACAAGAAGTTTTTATTAAGATTTACACCTCTCTCTCCCAATATGAAAATCAAGGGTTTAAAACATGGATTACGAGAATTGCAGTAAATCATGCAATTGATGTAAAGAGGAAGCAGAATCGGAGTCAAGAAGATATAATAGATTTGGCGGAAAGAGAAATATTGGGGAATCGATGGGAAAGTGTAGAGGACGAGATTATACATAAAGAAAAAGTTTCCCGTGTTCGTGAAAAGCTCCATGAGCTGCCTGAAAATTATCGAAACGTCATTTACGATTTTTACATTGCGGATAAGACGTATCAGCAAATGGCTGCGGAACAAAATGTTCAAGTGAAGACAATTGAGACGAAGCTTTACCGTGCCCGCAATTGGATGAAGAAGCATTGGAAGGAGGACGATTTTTCATGAGGCATTATTCAATAGAAGAGTGGATGAAATACGTGAAAAATGAATTCGATCAGGACGTCCGTGAGGAGTATGAAAACCATCTTTATACTTGTGACCAATGCTTGGATTTATACCTAGAGGCGGTGACGGTAGCGGAAAGCGAATTGCCGGAGATTGAGAATGAAATTGAATTTACTAATTCAATCATGGCGCAGATAGCTGAGAGTCATCCTCCTTCAGTAAAGGTCGTGAATAAGAGGAAGGAAAGCCGGCCTTTTTATCAAACGGCGATATTTCACTATACAGTCGCAGCGGCCATGACCATTTTACTTATGACAACTGGCGTTTTCCAGTCGATTACACAATATACCGTAAGTGTCCAAACACCAAGCTTCCAGGAAAAAAGAACATCGGTTACAGAAGGAATTGTAGATAAAACCTTCGCCTGGATGGATTCATTAGATAAAGATAGCAAGGAGGCTAATAAATAATGAAAAATCCGATTATCGCGTTTTTATTGGGATTTTTCCCTGGTGGCGGTTTACTTTATTTAGGGAAGATATTTTGGGGTCTTATTTACATGTTCGGGGAGTTTTTCTTGATTGCGATTACCTTTTTCTTTGCCGCACATGGTGAAGGGGACGTCGCTTTCGTGATTGTCATCATTGGAGTGATTCTTTATCTTGTCAATCTAGTTGATACAGGGATTTCGGCATCTAGAATGTTGCATCGCAAGGAAGCAATGCCTGTCGAATCTGGTTCGGCTGGAAGTGAAATGGAGTATGAACGGTTTCGTACGATTTTATTATCCTTTATTCCCGGTGTGGGGCATTTTCAACTCGGCTTAATGAACCGGGGGATTACCTTATTAATTGCGTTTATGGGCTTAGCGATTATGGTGTTTTTTGTGGCGATATTGACCCATAGAGACGAATTCTTGATTTTTTGGGCGATCTTGCCTGTCATTTGGGTGTACGGGTTTTTTGATGCCATTCAGCAATTAAATAAGAAGCAGCGCGGTGAACAGCTTGTAGACCGCACCATCTTAGAAGACTTCGAATCCCGAAGAGAGGAAGGGAAGAAAAGTAAAGCCATCGCTACTTTATTTTCCGTTTTCCCTGGAGCTGGCCATCTATATATTGGCTTACAGCGCCGTGGAATTCAATTAATGGCTGCTTTTCTATTCTCCATCTATATTTTAGACGTATTAAGATTAGGTATTTTCTTATTTTTAATTCCAATTATCTGGTTTTACAGCTTTTTCGATGGCTTACAAAAAGCTTCAAGATACGAAGATGAACCGCTTGAGGACACGCCCATCATTTCCTACTTATTTAATCATCAGAAATGGATCGGCATTGGTCTCGTGCTCCTTGGTCTGTATTATTTAACAACGAATATTCTTCTGCCTGTTCTATCACCAATGCTAATGAATGCCATCAATATTGATATTCGCTATTGGTTCGAGCGCTATTTCCAAACAGCTGTTGTTTGTATCCTCTTAATTGGCGGGGGCTTGAAGCTGCTTACAGGAAAAAAGGAGAAGAAAATAGAGATATCAGAGGAATAGAGTTTCACTGGTGCCCGTTCGTGTGGAA
>NZ_JBALOW010000054.1:9046-16835 GCF_036965085.1 Bacillus sp. JJ1532 | reverse complement strand
GGTGCCCGTTCGTGTGGAAAAAGGCGAAGGAAGGGCATCAGATAGCGAGATTGATGCCTGATCACGTGGAAAAAAGCGAAGGAAGGGAATCAGAAAGCGAGATAGGTGCCCGTTTGCGTGGGAAAATGCGCAGGAAGGGAATCAAAGAGAGGTTCTAGTAACATCTTGCATGAAAGATTAACCCTTCCATATTTTAATAAAGAAAGGTGGTTTTCCAATGAGGACCTGGCGTGTTGGAACATTTTCCATGGGGGCATCGCTCCTTATGCTTGGGATCATTCTTCTTTTATCACAAATTTTAGGCTACAAGCTTATACATGTGATGATGTCATGGTGGCCGATTATATTAATGATTCTTGGAATTGAAATATTAGTATTTCTCCTCTTTACAAAGCAGGAGAAACCTTTTTTAAAATATGATTTTCTTAGTATATTCTTTGTAGGCTTTTTAGGGACGGTCGGAATTGGCTTTGCGATTATTAGCTCTACAGGAATTTTGGAAAAACTGAATGATGTTTTACAACGAGAGGAGCGGACCTTTGAGCTCCCAGTCTTTGAACAGAAAATGAGTGACAGCATTAAAAGAGTAGTCGTAAATGCGGAGCATTCCCCTTTTACAATAGAGGGGACGCCCGAGAGCGAATTGGCGATATTTGGTACATACCGCGCTCTTTCAGGAAAAAATGAGGAATTAGTATCCGAATCAGAGGATTATGTGTCCATTAAAGAAAAAGGGGACACCCTTTATATCAACTTAAAGGGATTGCCAAGTGAAGCTGCCAGGCCATTTGATAGATTTGCAAGTTTATCTGCAACTATTCTCATTCCTAACAACGTAAAACTTGAGGTGAATGGAAACGATAATTCTATTACTCTTAAACCGCGTTCCCTTATGAGTGATTGGGCTGTTGACCGCGCATCTCATCTTTCCGTACAAATTCAGAACTCCAGTGATGTCAAAATCACTGCCACGGGTGTAAAGGAAATTCAGGGTGACCTGGAAAAATGGAATATTACAAAAGAAGCGAAGCAAAATGAATATGGAGATGCGGCCATAAAACAAGCCACGTTCCAAACAGGGGAAGGAAGCCACAAGCTTCAGATATTAAATAGTTATCAGGTGAGTTTAAATTCAGTCGAGTAGCCGTTATGATGAAAATACGGTACCCGGTTAATCTGGGTATCTTTTTCTAATGGTCTGCATCTATTAGTAGTAGAGATCCGGATAAATAAGCTTGTATTGTGGGAATAATGGATTTATCGCAGATTAACGGGCTGTAAGACCCCCTACTTCAAGAAGTTGAGTAATACAAAATTTCTAAGTGGGGGATCAACAGCCCGTAAAGGCCCGATTGGTTCAACTAACAATCAGTGGGAGATGAGGCAGACTATGAACGCGATGTCCTGTTGCGATGTGTGCACTAGCTTGTACTGAGCGTTGAACCACCCCACTGATTGAAGTTTCACTTTATGTGCTTAGTTCTGTCTTCGGTTTAGGTAAAAAATTGATATGTTGTTGCCTTTTAGATATGATGTTAACTGAATGAGAAAACGGATGATGTAACTTAAAGTTTATTAATAGGATGATGGGTATGAAAAGAGCAAGAATTATTTATAATCCAACTTCCGGTCGGGAAATTTTTAAAAAACATTTGGCGGAAGTATTACAAAAGCTGGAAACAGCAGGTTATGAGACATCTTGCCATGCGACAACAGGACCAGGAGATGCAACAAAGGCTGCACGAATGGCTGTCGAACGTAAATATGACCTTGTCGTGGCTGCAGGGGGAGACGGTACGATTAATGAGGTTGTCAACGGACTGGCAGAACAAGCTTACCGGCCGAAGCTCGGAATCATTCCAGTAGGTACAACGAATGATTTTGCACGGGCTCTGCATATTCCGAGGGATATTGAAGCTGCAGCAGATATCATCGTTAAAGGTGATAGGATCCCTGTCGACATTGGACGGATTAATGATAAGTATTTTATTAATATTGCCGGCGGTGGCAGGCTGACAGAGCTTACTTATGAAGTGCCAAGCAAGCTGAAAACGATGCTTGGGCAGCTCGCCTATTATTTAAAAGGGATTGAAATGCTTCCATCCATTCGATCAACGGAAGTGAGTATTGAGTATGATGGGAAGCTTTTTGAAGGGGAGGCGATGCTTTTCCTTGTTGGGTTAACCAATTCAGTCGGTGGATTTGAAAAGCTCGCTCCAGATTCATCGATTAATGACGGCTTGTTTTCCTTATTAATTTTGAAAAAGACAAACCTAGCTGATTTTATCCGAATTGCAACACTGGCAGTCCGCGGTGAGCATATCAATGATCCGCAAGTCATTTATACACAAGCGAACCGGATAAAAGTACAGTCTAGCGAAAAACTCCAACTAAATCTTGATGGCGAATTCGGCGGATTGCTGCCAGCCGAATTTGTGAATCTTTATCGCCATTTAGAAGTCTTTGTACCAATTGATCAAATCCGTGATGAGGACCGCCCGAGGGATTGGGCAAGTTCCTTATAAGAAAGAGGAGCTCGTTCCTATTGGGGGCGGGCTTTTTGCATACTAAGCATATGAAATGTGATAAACTTTAAGAGAATTTTATAAAAGGGGTGATGTTAAACATGAGTATTAGTGAAAGGATTGTGAACGAACTGATCGAAAAGATGAATCAAATGAATCAAAACCACAGTGAAAGTGAAATCTTTGTCCCTGGAAAGGGGAAATTCAAGATTATTTTACAGACAGAAAATGAAATGTCAATAAACGAAGAGGTAAATGCTGATCCCACATTGGCGGAAAAGTTTGAGAAGAGTCGAGATGCCTATCGTCATCAAAGATTTATGACATCCAAAGAATTAATAAACAGGATAAAAGAAACGGACTTTAATGATGAGAAATAAAAGAAGAGTCATATGGCCAGAACCTATCTTGAAAAACTTTTTACCCTTCAAAGTATTCATTTTACACCGGAAGAAACCAAAGATTTTTTAATAAACCTCGTACTAGAAGTTGAAGACCTGTTATTAAACCCAATACTATCTAAATCATATATGGAGGAATTCGGACGATTCATTGGCATCTCAAGAGTTATTGTCAGGAAGTTTTGTATTTATTATGAGTTTCATGGCTCTGACATTGTTATATTGAACATTAAATTCCCAGGTGAATACTCCGGTTAACTTTTTATCTTATTTTCTTCGTTTGTTAATACCCCTCAAAAAACTAACGATAATATCCTCTTTTGTTTCTAACACAAAAGGTTCGTCAGTATTTCGTATTCCCCCAATAATATGATACAATTTCCCTTATTAATGCTGAAAAAAAGGACGAAACGAATGAGTAAAACATTACCAGTACAAAAAAACGATTATATAGATGTGATTTTTGAAGATTTAACTCATGATGGGGCTGGGGTAGCTAAGGTTGAGGGCTATCCGTTATTTATTCCGAACGGGCTTCCCGGTGAAAAGGCAAAAGTTAAAGTAATTAAGGTGAATAAAGGCTATGGATTCGGCCGGATTGTTGAAATGTATGAAAAAAGCCCATATCGGGTTGAGGCGGCATGCCCTATTTACAAAGAATGCGGCGGATGCCAGCTTCAACACTTAAGCTATGAAGGGCAGCTGAAAGCGAAGGAAAAGCAAGTTAGGGACGTGCTAGAGCGGATTGGAAAACTCGAAAATGTTAAGGTTCACCCTGTCTTAGGCATGAAAGAGCCTTGGCGCTATCGCAATAAGGCCCAGGTTCCGGTTGGCGAGCAAGAGGGAGGCCTCATCGGCGGCTTTTATCAGCAGCGTACCCATCAAATTATTGATATGAAAGAATGCATCATTCAGCAGGAAAAAAATGATGAAGTTGTTCAGACTGTAATTGATATCTGCAGTCGTTACGGTGTTCGTGCATACAATGAGGGCAAGCATAAAGGAGATCTACGCCATATTATGGCCCGACACGGTCTCGTAACTGGAGAAGTAATGGTTGTGCTCATTACCAGAACGAATGACCTTCCGAATAAAAATAAGATTGTAGAGGAAATTGCTTCACGAATAAAAGGCATCAAATCCATTGTTCACAACGTCAACTCAAAGAAAACGAATGTCATCTTTGGTGACCATACCAAGGTTCTTTGGGGTGAGGAAGTCATCTATGATTTCATCGGAGATATTAAATTTGCAATCTCTGCCCGTTCCTTTTATCAAGTCAACCCAGAGCAGACAAAGGTTCTATATGATAAAGCGTTGCAATACGCAGATTTAAGCGGTGAAGAAAACGTGATTGACGCTTATTGTGGGATCGGAACCATTTCTTTATTCCTTGCTCAAAAGGCTAAGAAGGTTTTCGGTGTCGAAATTGTGCCGGAAGCAATTGAGGATGCAAAGCGGAATGCGGAACTCAATGGGATTACTAATGCAGAGTTTGCTGTTGGGGAAGCGGAAGTGGTGATACCTAAATGGTATGAGCAGGGCAATTCTGCAGATGTGTTAGTCGTTGATCCTCCACGAAAGGGCTGCGATGAAGCACTTTTGAACACAATTATTGAAATGAGGCCGAAGAAAGTCGTTTATGTCAGCTGCAATCCGGGGACGTTGGCGAGAGATTTGCGGATACTGGAGGATGGCGGGTATAAGACAGTGGAAGTGCAGCCGGTGGATATGTTTCCGCAGACGATGCATTGTGAGGCGGTTGCTAAATTAGTTATGAAAAAAGAACCAGAAGCCTAATGGTTTTAGGTTCTTTTGGGATTGGGACAGAATGTAAATTAAATGAACATAAAGCAAGATGAGCTATATCATAAGTAAATGAGGTTTTTGCTAATTTGTAAATGTAGGTTGTCTCAATGCAACTCTTTAGAGGCAGCCTATTTATTTAAAGTAAAGGCATGTGCCTTGCTTAGGATTAATACGGAAATGAACAGCTTCTGATGGTGGCCTTGGCTGGAGAAGCATAGCCATAAACCCTTTCATCAAGAATCCCCTAAAATCAGCTGCTAAATAACCGCAACTGTTCCTTGGTGAAAGCAATGAAGATTGGAAACACATTCTTGCAAAAAAATTGAGGGAATTGGGGCAAGCAAAAGTACGCTGAAAAGGACAAAAAAGTTTTATAAGTGAGTGCATCTAAATCCTTATTAAGCTAATAAAATCATTCAATGCCATATTTCCCATGAGTTTCTTTATTGGTACTGCTTTTTTTAGAAATATACAGTTTTTTAGTATTATCTAATCCAGCATAAAAAACCTCTGAATAATCTTTGATATTTTGCTTAGTCAGTGCAGATGTTAGCCAGTCTTTATCTAATCCAGCACTTGTTAAGTTTTCCTCCATTATCTTCCCATCAATGATTATATCTTTTTCAAGACCTGTACTTGCTGTTTGAATGTTCATATGATAGGGAGTAAGTGGTTTTTTATCTGATTTGGGTAACACGGAAAAATTCCCATCTGCTTCCATTATAGCGAATTCTACGTCTGCTACGTTGAAGGCATCTTTTTCTCTTAATTTCATCTTTAATTCATTTATGGTCAATTTCATTTTCTTCATATTTTCATCCACAATGGTCCCATTTTCAATTAAAGTTACCGGTTCAGAATTGATTAGCTTCCTAAAAGTGAAGCTTTTCATGTTTAAGTATCCGGTAAATATAGTTAATACTGAAAATAAAACCAATGCGGTAGTAGCTGATAGTGTAGCAAATTGCTTATCTATGACAGCATTTGCGACTAATGAACCCAATGAAACACCCATAATAAAATCAAAAAAATCCATTTTTGATATAAGTTTTCTGCCTATTCTTCGGGTTAAAAATAATGCTAAAATATATATTAAAATACCTTTTAGTATTGTAATGAAGAAAATCTTTTCCATAAATGTTTAACCTCTCTTATATTATATAATCGTCTATAGGTAGTAGTATTAGTGGGAATTAACAGGATATTCATTTGTTCAAATCGATATTTTATTAAACATTAAGGAAAGACATACTATTGGAGAGGTACAGGGTTGATCAACATTTAGAGTAAATCTGTAATCCGGGGACATAGGCAAGAGACTTGCGGATATTGGAGGATGGCGGGTATAAGACAGTGGAAGTGCAGCCGGTGGATATGTTTCCGCAAACGATGCATGTAGAGGTAGTATCGCAGATAGTTTTAAAAGAAAAAGCAGGTTCCCGATAAGGGATAAGGGTTAGATAAGAGTTTAATCGTGGAATCAATCCACTTATCACCGGTAATAACAAGTGTTATTTATAGGGGCCTTCTAGAAGTTTCGCGACTTTTGGGAGGCCTTTATTTCATAGCTATTTCAAGCAAGTACAGAGAATAAAATTTCATTTTACCTCACAATAAAATGTGTTGTCAATAAGAAAGTTTGTAATATTTTCAAGAAATGTTATAATAGTCTTATAATTGTTTTTTAAATCGTATTCCGAATTCTGCTGTGTTTTTTTGCAGATAGAATTATGGATACGTTTTTTTAATATCCTTTTTTAAACCGAAGGAAAATCAAACAGTCGTGTGAGCTTTAAAGGAAGTTAGTTGAATAAAATTATCAATTTACTATCTAATAGTAACCGAGTTTTTATTCTACAAGGAGGACTAGAATAATGAATCTAATCAATAAGAAAGTTACACACAAGCGTTTTGGCATGGGGAGTATAGTTAATCATAATGATTCTAGTATTGAAATACATTTCGCATCGGAAAATAAAAAGTTTGTTTTCCCCGATGTATTTGGGAAACACTTAACACTACATGATAAAAGTATTGCTAATTCACTAGAAAAAATAATACAAAAAAAGGAAATGGAACGAAAGGAGGAAGAATGGAAGAAGGAAGAGGAAAAAAAGCTACAACAAAAAAACCAGGAACTTCGTTTGGAACATGAAAAATTGATGAAAAATCATAAACTTCATCCCGAATCACAAATGGTATTTTGGTGTGACACAGAAGAACAGAATAGTTCTTTTTCGGAGTGGAAGGTTTTTTCAGGCTTAATAAAAAGTGGTAATAACAAGGGGAAGCCAAACAAACCCATCCGCTTGCACCAAAATAGCGTTGTCCTGTTAACGGCAATAGATCCAAGCATGCCTGAAAAAGACAGACGTATCTTAGGTGTCTATATGGTGAATGAAAATTTTATCGGTAAGCTCTGTGAAGATGGATATATTCCTGCTCATTCAAAATACAGACTCCAACTTACAGAACAGGAATCGGATCAGATGCTTTTTTGGAAGTATTATGTAAATGAAAAATTCCCCCACAAAATGACATGGAATACAGGTAAATATCGTTATTTTGATAATTTATGGATGGCTCAAATTTTGCTTGATATAGTTTCATTGAAAAGTGACCCAAAGGAACGAGAGCTGGGACAACAATTTTTTGAACATTTTTGTAAAATGAATCAGATAACAGATCAAGAGTTACCAAAGCCTAATGGCGCACTTATGCGTATTTAGACGTTAGCCCATTGATAATAAGAATGACAGGGGACTGACACATTTTTCCCATCCTTCACTAATGGCGAACAGTGCCTGGCTATTGTGGAGCGGTCGCGGGGTTGGGTTGGTATAATAGAAAAGCAGTTGATATAGAAAAATCTATACCAACTGCTTTTTTGTTTGAAAAGAACATTGCCAATATCTAATATTAATAATTGGCTGTTTTCCTCAGGCCCTTACCAAGTTTATTCCAAAACTACATTACCGATACAATGACAGAGCGAGAAAAAAGTCCAAGCAAAGAGTCTGGATGGACATTTCACAGAGAAATGGGTTTAAAAAG
>NZ_JBALOW010000054.1:0-8846 GCF_036965085.1 Bacillus sp. JJ1532 | reverse complement strand
GTTTGAAAAGTCCAAGCAAAGAGTCTGGATGGACAATTTACCGAGAAAAAGGTTTCTAGTAACCGCCGCCATCAACAACTGAAGACAAGAGAGGCACATATAAAGCCTGTAACCTTCACCACCCGTCATGGTTGCGCATACCTAACGCACATTGTGAGGCGGTTGCAAAGATAATTTTAAATGTAGGCAACTAACCCATTGGGAGTTTCCTATTATTTTTTTGAAATTAGATTTACGATGTTGTAGTATGATATTTATCAATTGGTCAGTACCTTTGTTGGAACAAAGGATTGACACTAATTTTTTTATGGAGGTCTATTGTGGATAATAACGATATATTAATCCGATTGAGATATGCGCAAGAAATTAAAAATAAAGAAATGGCAGAGATCTTTAAGCTTGGGGGAGTAGATGTTACAGTTCCAGAAGTAATAAAGATTCTCACAAAATCAGACGAGTATGATGACGAGAGTGATGATCAAATAAAATGTAATAACAGTATGTTAGATTCATTTTTAAATGGTTTTATTATTTATAAAAGAGGAAGGCAAGAGCCGAAGCCAGGGCAGTCTGCTACTCCAGAACCGTCTGTAAATAAAAGTGCAAATGTTAATAATCTCCTGTTAAAGAAAGTAAAAATAGCATTAGCATTAACAACGGAGGATATGCTGGATATATTCGACAATGCAGGAATTACCGTTACAAGAGGAGAACTGGGCGCTTTATTAAGAAAAGAAGGGCATAAGAATTATAAGGAGTGCGGAGATAAATATGCCAGGAATTTCTTAAAAGGATTGGCGATCAAATACAGGGGATGACATGATACATACATACTTAGGTGAGACAATACGTTTGGAAATCAAGTACAAAAATCGTACCTCTATAGGAATGACAATAGATAGTTATGGAAATGTTGAAGTCCAGGCTCCGAAAGGGACACCTGATGATAGAGTGCTTCAATTAGTAGAAGAAAAATGGGATCACATACAGCAAAAATTAAAAGAAATGAAGGAGAGGCTGCTGGGGCCACAGAAAAAGGTTTATGAGTATGGTGAGAGTTTTCTTTATTTAGGAAACCATTATCCTATACAGATCTTCCAAGATATTAATATTGCACAAGAAAATGTAGTGTTTGAAAATGGTAAGCTCCATATTTATGTAAAGGAGCCTGACACTGAAAAAATAAAACAAGCATTGAAACGATTTTATTACCAGCAGTGTAAGGCTTTAGTGGAAAAGAGCATTTCCACTTATCAAAGCAACTTCAAAACAAAACCACGTTCTATTCGTATCTCGGATAGCAAAACGACTTGGGGAACTTGTGATTCAAAGCTGCAGTTAACATTTAATTGGAGACTGGCAATGGCACCTCGGGAGGTCATTGACTATGTAGTCGTTCACGAAATGTGCCATATGGTTCATCTGAATCACGACCGATCCTTCTGGCGTCTTGTTGGAAAAATAATGCCTGACTATAAGGAAAAGGAAAACTGGCTGACTTTATCAAGTTGGAAAATGAATGTTTAGTTGTCTCGAAACGAGTGCCGAAGTGCAAATTTAACAAAAAGACATTTTCTCATTAATAAATTCATCATCGACTTTGAAAAACACTACTATATTTATATTATCTGCCATCACCACCTAAGTCATTGTGAAGCGGTTGCAAAGATTATTTTAGTTGATAGAAGAAGCTCAAAGCCTTAATGGCTGGGCTTCTATGTAAAATAAATATTCCGGGTCAGTTAATTACTGTGATGAAGCAGTGGGGGACTGACCCGCTTTTTATACATTCTTGTAAATATATGCTTTCAATAACAATCAGTGTATCAAAATATTTTTAGAATTTACTTCACAAGGAAGTGGATTAAGAATGCAATGGTGATAAAATACATCATCCAGTGAAGCTCTTTGGCACGCCCTGTGAGTAGTTTCAAGATCGTATAAGAGACAAAGCCGAATGCCAAACCTTCAGCTGTGCTTACAGTTAACGGCATCATAATCATCGTAAGGAATGCAGGTACAATTTCTGTATAGTCATCAAATTTGATGTACTGCACCTCTGTCAACATAAGAACCCCAACCATGATCAAGATGGGAGCTGTTGCTACGGTTGGTATGAGTGTGACAAATGGCGTGAAGAAGAGTGCAGCGAAGAAAAGGATAGCAACAGTCAGCGCATTTAACCCGGTTTTACCTCCTTCGGCAATACCAGCCGCACTTTCGATGTATGCACACGTAGCAGTGGAACCCATGGATGCACTGGCCATTGTGGCAACTGCATCCGCTGTTAATGCCCTGTTGATGTTTTTAATATCTCCATCGTTTTTCATTAATCCTGAAACTTTCCCTAAACCGACCAGTGTTCCTAGATTTTCGAATAGTTCGACAATTGTGAAGGTAAAAATGATCGAAAAAAGACCGTAGCTTAGAGCGCCTAAAATATCCATTTGCAAGAACGTGTCAGCCAGGCTTGGGAAAGAGAGTGAGACAATATCTCCAATCCCTTGTGGTACTGGAGCCTCTCCAAATATCATCGCTAATGCAGTAATACCAATAATACTGATCAAAAAGGCACCCTTTACCCGCTTAGCAGTCAACACTGCTGCTATAATTAACCCTACTATCGCGAGCAGTGGTCCACTTGACTTGATATTACCAAGTGCAACATATGTTTCCTCATTTGCGATAATAATTCCCGATCCTTGTAACCCAATGTATGCGATCATCAGCCCTATACCAACCCCAATGGCAGAACGAAGGGTGGGAGGAATGGCAGTGATTAATTTTTTTCGGATGCCGGTAATTGTAAGTATTAAAAAGGCGATACCTGAAATAAACACGGCACCTAAAGCTGTTTGCCATGACAATCCTTCACCTATGACAACGGTATAAGTGAAAAAGACGTTTAATCCCATTGCAGGGGCGACCGCAATTGGAAGATTCGCCCAGAAGGCATATAAAATTGTACCAATGATACTAGCGTAAATAGTGGCAGCTACTGCTGCTTCCATTGGAATACCCGCATCCGCTAAAATGGATGGGTTGACAAAAATGATATAAGCCATTGTGACGAAGGTCGTAATACCAGTTAAAATTTCTGTTTTTACATTCGTATTTCTTTCCGAAAGTCGAAAGCGGCGTTCCAACCAAGAGTTTTGGCCAACAGGCTTCATATTATGTGGATTATTTATTTGAGTTTGTCCCGACATAAGATCCTCCTTCGTTGATAATATTTAGACGAACTCATTTTAGTCCAATTGAATCGTGGGGGACGGCTCCGTAACAATGTTCTCGTACCTGTTATTCTTTACGCTGTCCCAAAAGTCAAACCAAGTTCATTCAATAATTTACGATAGGCGATACTCATTCTATCCGATTTCAGATGCAACTCCGCTTGGAGGTCTAGAGGCAACAATTCCGGCTTTTGAGCTTCAATAATGGCTTTATCTTGTAAAAGCAAAGTATTTTGGAAATCAATAAAAACATGATCAGGTAGATGAAGGTCATAATTACGAGAGACAATTGCATAGGCAATGCTTTGCTTTTCATTAGTTGGTTGAATAATCCATACCATGCTAAACACCTGCTGTGTTTCATTGTCTATTTTGTTGAGACGGGCAACTAGTGGGGCAAGAACTTCGTACGTGTAATTGCTGTTAATGGGGGTGCCTCGGCCATCGGGATCAGGTTGATAAACGACAATTTCTTCGGATATTAGACGATTTTCTATACGCTTTACATGGTAATCGTTAATTACTGTATGACTTGGGTCACCTAGTAATCCTTCATGTACAAACATGAAATGGGAAGCGTCCAGGAAATTTTCCACAACGCGCGGTGCTGCTGCAACGATAGGATATGGTCCACATATGACCGATTTGTAATCGTGATCAGTGAACATGTGATGGTCCACTAGATGGTTAGCGGGCTGTCCAAGACATATCCAGATAAGTCCAAGTGCTTCCTGACAATGATACGAGATCGCTTTTGCCTTTTTGGGGATGCTCTGTTTGGCTTCTTGAGCAGGGATTCGTACACAAGATCCGCAAGCACTATATTCCCATCCGTGATATGCGCAAACGAGACGATTCTCCTTCACTTTTCCCATTGAAAGCGGAACACCCCTGTGGATACACAGATCGCGGAAGGCAACAACTTTTCCTTCCAATCTTACAATTACGATTTTTTCACCTAATAGTTCTACTTGTTCAGGTTGATCTTTCAAATCCGCAGCTTTGTAAACAGGAAGCCACTCATTCACCAATACAGGGTCCTTCTCCAGCAAATGTGGCAGGACGGGTACGTTTTTTGTTGTCATTTCCTAAGTTTTCCTTCCCTTCATCTTTTTTTCGCTATTTTTTTGCTTTGACAGTGAAAACTTCTCTATTTCTTTACATCACAACCACCTCCCAATAAAATAAAACCTGCTTACGGCTTTTCCAGAGTAGGGGATAGCAGACAGAAAAGAGAAACGATCCCCCTAGCAAATAAGCTATGTGCAATGCCACGGTACCCAGTTGTTTCATTTACATAAGAAGTAATGCCAAAGGATCTTCGTCCGATAAAAGACCGATGTTCATCTATGTCCGGCAATAAGGACCGGATCGTAATGCCTAAAACATAGCTATGTAAAAGGGATGTGGAAACGAAATGGAAATTTCAGCACCTATTGTCAATGAACTTACGATATGGGTTTATAACCCAAATAAACCAGGCCCCCATTATTTTTATTAATGGATATGTTTGGGTATTTAAGAATATAACAACTAGATCACGTTTCTTGAGGACCACATTGGTATTAAAGTTACTGCGAAAGTATTGTGATCACCAGAAACAGGCAGTAGCCCCTCAAATTACTTTTTTGGGACTTTTTATCAATACAAAAATCAACATTTTTCGCAGTGTATCTTAATATAATTCGATAAGATGACAGGAGAAATTTCCCCTTTCAAAACTCTCTTTCTACTAATAAATCTATTGAAAAATGGAATATTTTATCATATATTTGTAATGATTAAATATTCAGAAAATACACATAAAGGGGGGTATCGAAATATTTATTATTAAATTCACTAAACGTTAGGGGGATTTGAAATCAGATGATTAAGAAAATACTATTTGTACTAGTGGCAGTATCCATGCTTTTGGGTAGTGCGGTTGTATTTGGCCAAAAAGCAGACGATATTAAATGGGTTAAGGAACCAACTATAATAGACTCTGAGGGTAAGAAAATAGACATCATAGGTGCTTTAGAAGTACCAGATAGTTACAAAGGGAATACGAAAGTAAGTTTAGAGATTAATGGCTTTAATGTTAACCTAGACAAAAATGGATATTTTACAAAATCAATATTTAAAACATCTGAAATAGATATAAAGGTCTTTACCGGAAAAAATGAAATCGTAGAACTAGCAAAAACAATAAAGTATGTTATGGATAAGAGCCGTGTTAATGAGGCGATAAGACTAATAGATGAGCTGCCAAATGTTGTTGAATTAGCTTTAGATGATAAAGAAATGGTAGCAGCAGCAAGAATGTATTATGATGCATTGACACCTGAAGAAAAAGAATTAGTGACCAACTTGAAAAAATTAGAGGAATTAGAAAATAGAATAAAAGATTTATTTTTACTTGAATTGATTCAAGAGGCAGAAGGAGTCATAAAAACTTTACCATCATTTGAAGATATAAGAATAAAGGATAAGGAAGCAGTATTAGCTGCCATGACCAAGGTGGCAAAAGTGAAAGAAATGGATCCCAATGCTCATATTTCAGGCGAAGAGTTATTAGGGGCAATATTAGAAAAAATACAATATCTAGAAAAGGAAGCAGCAGATAATTATTTCTTCCCAGCAATATATATGCATTCCCCTACACCGCTAAAAACATTTGCGAATTCTGAAATTTTATTCGAAGGTTATGTAACAAATGTAAAGTATGTTGAAAAAATCCTTATTCATGATCAAGCAGCAGATGTTGTATATGAAGAAAATGCAGAAGTAAAAAGCAATGGAAGTGTTGTTTATAAAGGACCTGCATATAAATTCAGAAAACTCCTTACATTAGAAGATAATTCACATGCTATTAGTGTAAATGTTATTTCGCAATCAGGAAAAAGTGGCAGTATTGCAAGAAGGTTCTATGTTGATACCACACCTCCAGAATTAAATATAGTGGTAAAAGAAAGAGAAGCTTCTTCAGATACAGCCCAACTCGAAATTAACATGAAGGATAGGTTCAGTTATTTAGAACTGTATGAATTTGATAGTCATATTCAGCAATACGAAGGTAACTATAGTTCTGAAATTAGCAGAACTTTAGAATGGTCTGTAGACTTAGAAATAGGTGAAAATGTATTTACGTATATGCTTAAAGATGGAGCTGGGAACACAACTGTTAAAGAAATAACTATTGTAAGAGAGAAGCCAGCACCAATAGTAAAAGGGAAAGTACAAATAAGTCTATATAAAGATTCTACTTCTACTTCAAATAAAATACCATTTGAAAATATTATAGGATCATTCTATCTTAAGGATAAAGTAACAGGGAAAGAATATAGAGAGGGAAGTACCCCTTGGAATGGTAAGGAACGTTACGTTATGAATGATATTCCAGTAGGAGAATATACAATCCACTTTGATGCACCTGATGGAATGTATACGCATAACATATGGCTTGGTGACGCATATAAAGAAACATTGTATGATGGAATTACCAACCCATTAAAGGTAGTTGATAGAGGCACTATAGCTAATTATGTGACAATAGTAATCAAAACAGATATTACGCTAAAAGAAATTAAACCACTAGATCCACTTTATTTTTCAAAAGATATTACATTTGAACAGTTTACGGCCGCATTACCTAAAAAAGTAACCATAGTCGATTCTGCAGATAAAGAGCACGAAGTTGAAATAAGCTGGGACATTAGACCATTTAGTTTTGAATCTTGGAAAAAACCAGGCGAATTCACTTTATTTAGTAACCTCTTTACTTTACCAATAAATGTTTCCAATACAGAACCGGCAACTAGATTGGAAGTAACGGTAAAGGTAAGCTTTCAGTAGATTCGCGAAAAAGTATTTGCTCATATGTATCTTAAATTATTCAGATCTAATTTGTCTCAAGCGTACCCCTCCACTGGGTACGTTTTTTTTCAATCTAAAAACAAATGTGTGTTATAGTGTCCGATAAAAGTTTACGCGTGCCAAAATAGGTTTGGAAAAACCTAAAAATAGAGGCTTATACCTCCAAAAAAGAAGCAGAAGAACCGTCCCCGTGCTTTCAAGGAAAAGGAAAAATGGCTGACCTTATCCAGTTGGAAAATGAATGTTTAGTTGTC
The DNA here is from genome assembly GCF_036965085.1 of Bacillus sp. JJ1532. NCBI lineage: Bacteria > Bacillati > Bacillota > Bacilli > Caryophanales > Bacillaceae > Bacillus > Bacillus sp. JJ1532. The sequence continues at coordinate 1,504 of NZ_JBALOW010000054.1, read as the reverse complement.
TCGAAACGAGTGACGAAGTACAAATTTAACAAAAAGACATTTTTTCTCATTAATAAATTGATCATCGACTTTGAAAAACACTATTACATTTATATTATCTGCCATCACCACCTAATTCATTGTGAAGCGGTTGCAAAGATTATTTTAGTGAATAGAAGAAGCTCAAATCCTTAATGGTTGGGCTTTTTTTGTTTTGTTTATTCTCAAAGTTATTCTTGTTAAACATCTATGGAACAAGACTTTTCGGGGCGTCACAGGTACAATATCTAATGCAAAACTCATTATTGAATTATTCTAGTGTGTACTATGGAATGGTAGAATCGTATTTATCATGAATCTCTGGAATTGGAGAATGGAAATATGGATTATAAGGACACAATTACTGTTGAATAGGAGAAAGTCAAAGGAAAATGGCTGATCTAGGATAGGCAGTAGCATTAAATTTTGGGAAAAAATTATCAATTCCCCTTGTGTCGCCACATAAAATCTGGACATGGGTGCATCTCAGCTTATCTTGAAATATTAATATAGTCTAAAAAGAATTCTTTGTTTCTTCACTCAATATTCATAATGTACAGCGGAGATCATTTGATTCAACCATTCTTTTTTTGATTGTACCTTCTTGGAATTATCCAATAGATGGATTTTTCCTATTTGATTTCCAAACACAACAGGAATAACAGAATAAAATTGATTAGACAGGTGAATAACATCTGTGTTGTCATTATGTATCTTCTCTTCAATTTTAGTTAGTATTTGAATCCCTCTATAAAGCTGAATCTCTGAAAGTTTCCCCAATTGGGTATGAATAGAAAAAATGAGGGCTTGGGAAATCGGGTGAGTTGTTTTTCTTTGAAAAGGAGCTCTGATTGGTATGAGAGAAGATTCGTCCCATTCTTCATCTATCACGATTAATTCATACCCTTTTTTCCGTTTAGAAGATAGAATCTTTTCAAATGCATTCTTAGCTTCTAAGCGGGTTAGAAAATATCTCTCTTGTTTTCTTGGAGAATTTCCCATCCGTCCGTATTCAGTATAAATACGGTAAGAGTATTCTCCTACCCCTTCCTGAAATTCTATAATATAAAATTTATTGGAGTTAGCTTGGATTGAAACATAATTTAGTACAACTCGTTGTTCTACTTCCTTCAACGCAAATAAAGGGGTGTCGTTCGTATAAAGAGAAATTGCTTTTGTCATAAGAATTCCTTCCGGTTTTAGCATGTTAAGTGATTTTTTATAATGTATTGAATATCGGTTAATTTAATCTACCATATTATATATATAGAATCTACCATCTTGAGTAATCGTGCCTGAATCGAAGAAGAGGAAAAATTTAAAGAAACTATTCGTTTGGAAAGAGAAAATGAATTGAAAATGAAAAGGCAAAGAAATGAACGTTTGAGTAAATAATTAATCCATGATGAAAAGTTAAGGATATAAAAAGCGAACTACTACATATCATAGTATAATTATCTACCGTCAGCACTCCACACACGTGGAG
>NZ_JBALOW010000053.1:22349-25451 GCF_036965085.1 Bacillus sp. JJ1532 | reverse complement strand
GTATATAATTAATTTGTGAATAAGTTCACAATATTTAAAAGGGATTTTTATTCGTTAGTAAAACTTAGCCCAAAGAAGAAGCAGTTGCAATCGCTGTAAAAATGAAAAAAGATTGCCTATAGAGAATAAAATTCTCCAAGGCAATCTTCACTAATCATATTTTATTTTTCAAAAATCGTTCCTTTTTTGAAGCTTGAAGCTTTAAATGCATATTTCGTTAGTAGATAGTAAGAGATACCTGCTACTACTACTCCGATTATCCATGCAAGGTCTACTAATAGGAAGGCAGCGCCTGCACCGATAAACATTGCAATGAGCCCCGCTGGATTAAATCCAGAAAAAGCACCTTCCTCATTGTATAATTCTTTAAGATTTACCTTTTGTTTTCTTAATATATAGTAGTCCACTAATAATATAGAAATAACTGGTCCTAAAAATGCGGAATATATTAGAATAAACATATTAAGACCTTTAGCCGATGACTCCTGTATAAGCAACCATGGAAATGCACCTAATGCAAGCAATCCTGTTACAATTGCAGAAGCTTTATACTTTAATTTTGTCAGCAATGTAATGACATAAGCTGGCGGAATAATATTGGCAACCATATTTGTTGCGATAACCGCGATTACAATAAACACGGATACAAAAACTGAAATATAAGGATTATCAATTATAATTGGGAGTGCTTGTGCAGGATTCGTTACACCAGTCGCAGCTGCGAGCATTGCCCCGATAATGATAACAAAACCATATGATAAGGTAATTGGGATAAAATATAATGATCCACGTTTTTTATCACTCATACCCGTTTTAAGCTCTCTTGAATAATCTGCAGCACTTACAAAGATACCTGCATAATTCCCTAAAAAGACCATAATAAGTCCAAAGAACGGCAAGCCCCATGAGCCTTTAGCTTGTACCCAGTTTTGGGCAATCTCAGTGCTATGCGATGATAAAAGAATTCCGAAAACATAAATTAGTGCTGCCATAAATACTACAGAGGCAACCGTTTCTACCCATTTAATCGCGTGGAAACCGAATAATGAAAGCACAATTTGAATTAGTTGCAGCGCTATAAAACAAACAACGACATTATCGAAAGTACCGCCTGTAACAATCTTCGCGATTTCATTTAAGGCAGTTCCCCCGATCCAGCTTTGAATACCGTACCATACGATGGCGGGTATCCCGCGCAGTAGTGATGATATCACTGTTCCTTTTATTCCAAAGGACATTCTAAGCTGTACAACATATGGTATTCCTTTTTTGTAGCCGAGACGATCATTTAATGCAAAAATGGTTGAAATGATCCCAATTGCGATGATAGCTGCTAAAATGGTTTGAAAAATGTTTAATGTCGCGACACCAGCTACAATTACACTAGCCCCAAGTGTCATATTACCTAAATTAACACCGTCTCCAATCCACATAAAAATATAGTCTTTCGCACTTACTGTCCTATCCTTATCATTTTTCGGATAAAGCGATTCATCGACACCCGCAACATGTTCAATCTGGGTCTCGTTTGTATCGTAACCTTCAATCGTTGTAGACATATTTTATCCCCCTTGTTTTCGTACACCATATATAACAGCATTTGCTATGGCTTTTTAGCTAAAGGTTAACCTAATTACCATAAAATTATTTTTTCCTATTAAAAAGATTGCATCCGTGAATAAAAAATTTCACCCATTTTTCTATATGCAATCTCATTGTTAATAATTTTTCGTTCCACTTAGGTCAACTTATTTTTGCTTTCGAAAACGTTTTCTTTGTTAACAATTCATATTATACATGGCTTTTTTAAGAAGGTCTTTATGACTATTAAACAAAAAATACATAAACAAGCTATATATACTGCATAAACTTTTTTACGATAACATTCTTTTTAGACAATGCATTATTCACTTTGCACAAAGGAAATGCCATTTTCAATTTTAACGCGAAAAACACCGGAATAACTATGTGAAGGTTTGTACATGTTGCACGTATGGAATAGAGTATATATCATTTTTTACACTTCAGTGTACTAAATTCTTAAAAACACAAAATAAAAAGGAGTGATTTTTAGTATCCACTCCTTTTTACATCAGATTATCTTGTTTTTTTAGCAATCATTTCGATCTCAACTTCAGCCCCTAACGGTAAAGCTAACACCGCTATACATGTCCGAGCAGGGAATGGACTGGAGAATTGCGTTTCATATACTTCATTCATTGCCGCAAAATTATTCATATCAGTTAAATAAACATTTACTTTCACTACATCATCAGATGTTAGGCCAGCTACCTCTAATACTTCAAACAGGTTTTTGAAACATTGCTTCGTTTGTTCCGCAATATCTCCAGTAAGATTTTTCGCTGAAATGGAGTTCATTGCCGTTTGACCTGAGAAATAAACAAATTCTCCTGCGTCAATTGCATGTGAATATGGTCCTGATGCTGTTGCACTCTTTGCCTCGTAAGCTTTTCTTGCCATGATATTTCTCCTTTGCTTCTATAATATTAATTCAAATTACAATATTACTAAAAGACTCCGCTCCTTTCAAACATTAAACATGGTATGCAGTTGTAATTCCTAGCATGCACTTTTTCAAATATGTATAAATTACTTAATTAGTTCTTCATTAAAGACAATATCATTTAAAGCAATTTGCAACGTTCCTCTATATTCCGCAGCATGATTAATATTATTTTCAGAGTTTATTAAGCTCTTCACAATTACTGGACGCAGCCCAGTAAATACAGATTTACATCCTATCATGAAAAATGCCTTCAATTATTTTTTTGAAATGAGTGGTCACCTCATCATACATATGTGCCACTCCAGAAAGATCAATAATTAAATTTTGAATTTGACCATATCCAAACTCGCTAAACACTTTATCTTGTATAATAGACATACGTATTTGATTATTTGAACTTATTAAAGGCAAAACACTATTCTCTCTATTAATAGGAATAATAGGAACAGATAAATTTCCAACTAGCTTGCGCTAATTTTCGAGGAGTTCATCCTTGTATTTTGAATAGCTTAAAAAGAAATTCGTAAGAAATTGGTCAATTAATACATTTATTTTCTTCTCCAGCGAATAAAAGG
>NZ_JBALOW010000053.1:0-22299 GCF_036965085.1 Bacillus sp. JJ1532 | reverse complement strand
ATTATTACTGTTGAGATCATAATAGGATTAGTTTACTAAAAAACAAGATTAGGAACATAATAACTGTAAAAATATTCTTTCCATTGGAAAAAGAAGTGTTTTCGTAGTTTGTCAGTATGAAAAATTAAAGGCTGCATCCCTTATAGAAGGTATGCAGCCTGCTGTCATTCAGTTAAGAATTGTAAATTCTCACTGAGATTAATCTATTTGTTTTTTAGCACTAATTTTTTATTAATTCGTATTTTCCTTTGAAGATCCGAAAAGCTTATTATCCAATGAAAACAATTGGCTTCCATTAATAACAAGTACAACTGCCATTGCTAATAATGCTAAATCTAATTCATACCCTCCTGGTGCGATAAAACCAACAGATAATTTTGCTGTAAAGATAGCGCCAAGCATCACTAAAGCAATTAATGCTGAGATAAGCTTAGTTCCAATTCCTAAAAGTAAGGCAATTCCTCCAACAAGCTCAATAACAGAAACAACATAACCTAAAAAGCCCATAATTCCAATACTTTCAAACCAGCCTGCTACATTACCAAGACCCATTTGAAATTTAGCTACACCATGAATTAAAAAAGTTACCCCTAAAACTATACGAAGAATTAACATACTCCAACCATTTTTTTGTTTCATTATTTATTCTCCTATTCCTATGATTTTTTTAATTTATTTAGATTAATAAATTTTAGCTAATAATTAAACTTTCAAGCAAATACGGTTTCCAGAAGGATCTAAGGTAATGAAACATCCATTTTCTTCAATGACGGAAGCCCCAATATTCCTCAGCTGATTGATAATATTATTTCTTTTTTCCTCATTTGAAAGCATTAAAGTAAATGATTCAAGTCCAACACTATTAGGAGAAGGTGTAGGTGCACCTACGCCATTCCAAGTATTTAAACCAATATGGTGATGGTATTTACCATCCGCAATGAATAGTGCTTGAGTGCCATATCGGTTTACAACTTCAAATCCGAGTCCTTTGATATAAAACTCTTCTGTCTTTTTTAATTCGGATACATGCAAATGAATGTGTCCCATAACGGTGCCAGCAGGTAGACCTTTCCATGATTGCTGTTTACCTCCAGCTAGAAGATCTACAAAATTTAATGGATCAACCGCCATTTCCACTTCACTGTTCCCCCAGTTCCATTCGGAAGGATCACGGTCTGTATAGATTTCAATTCCATTTCCATCTGGATCAGATAAGTAAAGGGCTTCACTCACAAGATGGTCTGAAGAACCAAACTGCAATCCTATTTCCATAAAGTGGTGCACAATTTTAGCTAAATCAGAGCGTCTAGGCAGAAGAAGTGCAAAGTGATATAATCCCGTAGTTCTTCCTTGTTTAGGAATTACGTCATTGGGTTGTTGAATTGATAATAATACTGTCTTTCCATCCGCACTCAAGTTAGCGGATCTTTCACTTTTTTCTAAAACTTTAAAGCCGATTACTTCTTGATAAAATGCTAACGACCGCTCTAAATTTTGTACCTTTAAGTTAACTTGACCTACGAATGTAATAGGTTCATGATGAAAATTCATTTTAGTTGCCTCCTTCGTTATTTATTTTGTTCTTAACGAACAAATTGTTTTTAACACACAATTCGTCTGTTAGTTACTTTATGTAAGTTAGTATATTATTATAATTAAAGAAAGTCAAGTAAGTTATTTATAAAATATAATTTAATTATTTATAAATATGTTTATAATATTAGTCAGGAGTTGATGTAATTGAAAAAGTCGATTTGTCCTAGATTTGAAACAGCTATGGGGTTATTGAGCCAAAGGTGGACTGGAATGATTATCTACCAGTTATTATTAGGTCCGCAGCGTTTTTGTACGATTGAATCTTCAGTGGGTGTAAGTGGCAGAGTGCTGTCAGAGAGGTTAAAGGAATTGGAGAACAGCGGAATAGTTAAACGAGAAGTTTATCCAGAAACCCCTGTTCGAATTGAATATTCGTTAACAGAAAAAGGTTTAGGCTTGGAACCACTTATGAGAAATATAGAAAAATGGTCACAAGAATGGTTAGACGCTTAATTGTAAACCCTATTGAACTTAAGAATTTATAAAAAAAGGATGCACTAGGTAAATTTTTTACCCATTGTATCCTTTTTTACTATTGAATAAGTTTAGTAGTTTTGTTTTATCAATAAGTGCACAAAAAAAGTCACCTTCAATTGAATGAAAGTGACTTTTTGAATGATCTGAGAGGGATTTGAACCCCCGACCCCTACCCTTTCAAAATCAATTCTGAAAAAAATATGGGTAATTTAAGACAAACTGAATTAATTAAATGTTGTTAAATCAACGTTTGTTGTATAAATTAATAAATCTAGATAAATTAAATACAATCGAAAAAATTAAGTATGTGCAATTAATGTGCAATCTTGTTTTAAAGGAAAAATATATGGTCAAAATTAGATAGACACTAATTTCCCATAAAAAAGTCTTTTTTCAACTTGCAATAACTATTATATAACCATATATTTGGCAGCGTAAAGGTGGGGGTTCTAGCCCAGCGCTTATGGAGTGGTCTATTTTTATTGTTCCATAAAAGCGGCTTCAATTTAACTAACCCATTTACAATCTTCCGGCCGCTTATCAAATAAAAACCCCTTAAACGACACCGTTCTAAGATAATGCAAATCTCTTCGTTCAAGATATTGAATCCGGCAACAAAGTCTTGGTTCAATCCATTGCATCTTCTTATCTTTTACCGTGTGAATTTGCCTAGCAATTTCCAAGAAAGCAGTTTTTTCTTCCGGACTAATTCCACAATCCACCATTCCTACCCGATGAGGATGACTTACCATATTTTTCAACTACCCCATTATTTCTTTATTAAGTTGCTGGCGCGGCATTTGAAGGCTACGCCCGGACATTCGATTTTTTTATTACTTGTAGTTAAGCCGTGCCAATAGTGATACCCAACTCATTCAACCATTTGCGATAGGCAATCGACATTTGGTCACACCTCAAACTCAATTCCGCTTGCAGATCAAGCGGCAACTCTTCCGGCTTCTGCCCTTCCAGAATTTCTATGTCCTGACTCATTGTCAGGTCTTGGAACTTTTCATACTCCTCATCTGGAACGTTGTGGGCAAAATTGCGGGAGATGACGCAGAACGCCTGCGCTTTATGCTTCTCCATTTGATTTACTGTAATCATAATCGAGATAATATCGCCTGTTACCGAATTGGTCTTACGCAAGCGTGCGGTAAACGGACGCAAGGCCTCTTTGACAATGTAGTTTTTCGCTTCTTTACCGCTTGCATCAGAATTGGGTTGCAGAATCAGCACATCTTCGGTGCAAGGCCAGCCTTTCTCCATGTGTACCTTATATTCTGGCACTTTCGGCTCAGACGGATCGCCTATCAATCCTCTATGGACGAACATCAAATGGGCAAAATCCATGAAGTTTTCGAGAATCCTTGGGGCCATCGCCTCGATAATATATGGACCGCTCTGCACCGTTCGGAATGCGGGATTATTAGACTCTTCAAACGGTGGCACTCCCACTATTGGCTCACCCATGTTCACCCAGACCAATCCATGCTTTATTTCACAATGAAATACTTTCGCCAGCGCCTTTAGTGGGATAGCTTTTTCCGGTTGTGCTGGAATGCAGACACAGTTTCCTTTTGAGTTGTATTGCCAGCCGTGGTATGGGCAAACCAGTCGGTCTTTCTCCACATACCCACCTTTGGAGAACATCGCCCCGCGATGGATACACAAATCCTTCCACGCATGTACCCCTTCACTGTTGCGGAAAATCACTACGCGCTCACCTAAAACTTTTATCCCTACTGGTTTGTCGGTCAATTGGGATTCACGCATCACCGCATACCACTCATTAATCAATACCGGATCAAACATTTTTTCTGCTGTCATCTTATACAACCTCCCTATTTTTCGAAAAGTTCACTGCATCACATGTGTTCATCTTGTTTTGCATCTCTTTCTCTCCTTTTTGCTGCTCACCCCTTTCCAAGACACAATAAAAAGCCGTAGAATAAAAAGGATTAGTTTCCCTTTTCTCTTCTACGGCTTCATACTCCCCGTTAGACAGTTCGCACGCGACCGAATTTATCATCTAGATAAGACGGCCCGCAAATATCAGTGCACATATGTTGGCTATCGTATCCATTGCATGTATGCAATTATGGTAATGGATTCTCTCTGTAAACCGTTGTGACCGCCAACTCCATTTTGGGGTCGTAGTCCATCAGCACAGTAGAGATGTTCAAATCAACTTCGTTCTCCAACTGCTCTTTTAGTAAAATCTTGAACTCTGACACAATCGCATTGTCCATTTGTTTGACCAGCTCTGGATGGTTTTTGGTCAAGACCTCCAGCGTTGGCAAGCGCTTGTGTTCGCTAAAGTAAATAATTTTGTCTTGATAAATCTCAATTTTTTGTTTTCGTACTCCCAGACCAAAAATCTCCTGATTGACTTGGTTATACACCTTCATCAAATTGGTCCGCAGAACGCTGGTTTGAGAGCTTGACACTGCTTCCACGAACCCCCCTTGCTCTTTTCTTTAGTTAATAGTATAGCAATTCATTAACAATTGTCAATATAATTCTACTATTTTGATTTATCAATCAATTTAACCGATGAAGGATTTTTTCCATGTCTATCAAACCAAATTCCTGGGCTTCTTAACAACAACTCACATCAAAAGTGGTTCGTTTTTTAAAGGAACAACGTATCGGAGCGTTGTTAAAGCAATCCAATTTTTACAAGGATTCCGTTTTTACCTGCCTTGAATTGCTCAAGTTTATTTTTCTGTTGGTGTTTAGCAATAAGAATCTCTATCAGACTTTACAAAAGGAAGATTCAACTGACCGTCCCGGAAAGGATACAGTTTATCGCTTCCTCAATTCCAGTCGCTACAATTGGCGAAAGTTCTTACTAGTTCTTAGCTGTGGTTTGATTCAGACAAAGGTCGATCCATTAACAGAAAAAGATCGTGTCAAGGTCCTTATTTTTTATGACTCCCTATTTTCATGTGCTCGTAGCATACCAATAGAACTTTTAGCCAATGTGCATGATTATACGAAGAACAGGTATGTTCGTGGGTTTCGTATGCTTACCTTAGGCTGGTCAGACGGGAATACGTTTGTTCCGCTCTGCTTTTCCTTGCTCGGTTTCCATAAGAAAAGCAATCATTACGTTGAAATGAATGATAGTATTGACAAACGAACTGCCGGATACCAGCGCAGAAAAGAGGCGATCAAGAAATCTTCGGAAACTTTGCAAGCTCTTCTAAAACAAGCCCTAAAACCGGATGCACAGGCTTCTTATGTCCTGTTTGACAGCTGGTTTAACTTCCTGGTGACCATCCTAAGAGTACTAGAGCAGGATGTGCAATGAGTAGGTTGGTTGATAATTATTATTTTTTTAGAGAAAGAATTAATTTATTCAATGCTACGTTAATTGGCGTTACAGGACGTTGGAGCAGTGTCTCAAGAACATTACTATCGACTCCTAAAAAACTATCACGAACACCAGCTTTTGTAGCTGTTAACATAGGATTCATTATTTCTGGTATATCTACATCTTTTAAATAGGCTGCCTAAATAAAGATACAGTCAGGAAAACACCGTTTACAACGATATTGATTACAAATAATAAAATCCAATCTCTCAGTGTTCACTAATGAGAAATTGGGATTTATTCACTTATCGAGCCCTGATTGTGGTAGATGCTCTAATGCAATCTAAATGTTACCTATTATTGTTTATTCTCTTCATGATTTCTTTTATGAAAAATATTATATACCTTCTCTATTTAGAGAAGGATTTTATATTTTGTTTCCCCCAATCGTACATCTTTAAAATGACAGGCATTAAACTTTGGCCTAATTCTGTTAATGAATATTCCACTCTTGGTGGAACTTCAGGGAATACTTTCCGATGAACAATACCATCTTCCTCTAATTCTCTAATCTGAGTTGTCAATACCTTGTGTGTGATTTTTGGAAATAGACGCTTAATTTCGCTGAATCGTAAAGTACCATCAGTTCCTAAATAGTAAATAATCGTTATTTTCCACTTGCCGCTAATAAGGGATAATGTCAATTCTTTTTCACAATTAAATTCTCCATTTTTTAATTTCTTCCTTACTTCCCTCCGTAAATCATCCATTAATTAACCTCCACTTCCCTGCAGTCTAAAAGTATCCTTTTAGTAACCTTCTCACAAAAAAGTGCGTTCTTCCATAAAAAAGGTTTATTTTTTAGAATAAATTTAAGATAGGGAATATTAAGATTTGAAATTTTAATAAAATTAGGGTGGAACATCCTAAAAACACTCTATCGAAATGATAACCTAAATCGTAAGCTAAGTAGAATGGAGGACGGAAGAATGGCAGGAAATAGAGCAGTAGTTTACAGGGGTGCAGGACGTGTAGCCGTTGAAGATATTAGCTACCCAGATTTGATCCTAAGAGACGGACCGGGAGTAAATCCTTTAAATGTCGGCCGTAAGTGTGAACATGGGGTTATTCTTAAAGTTGTTACGACCAATATTTGTGGTAGTGATCAGCATATGGTTCGCGGTCGGACGACTGCTCCTTCGGGACTTGTTCTCGGTCATGAGATCACGGGTGAAGTCATTGAGGTAGGACGCGATGTTGAATTTTTAAAAAAAGGAGATCTTGTATCTGTTCCATTTAATATTGCTTGTGGCCGTTGCCGTAGTTGTAAAGAACGCAACACTCACATTTGCGAGAACGTTAACCCTGATCGTCCCGGCTCCGCTTATGGTTATGTGGATATGGGCGGTTGGGTCGGAGGCCAATCCGAGTATGTAATGGTACCATATGCAGACTTTCAATTATTGAAATTTCCAGATAAAGAACAAGCCATGGAAAAAATTCTTGATTTAACAATGCTTTCCGATATCTTTCCAACTGGTTATCACGGTGCGGTAAGCGCTGGTGTGAAGCCTGGTTCTACCGTATATGTTGCTGGAGCCGGACCTGTTGGCTTGGCTGCTGCCCATTCTGCGCAACTTCTTGGCGCCTCTGTTGTTATCGTTGGTGACTTGAATAGCGAGCGGCTTGCCCAAGCTAGAAGCTTCGGCTGTGAAACGGTAAACCTAAAAGAATATCCAAATCTTGGAGAACAAATCGAACAAATTTTAGGCATTCCCGAAGTGGATTGCGCAATTGACTGCGTCGGTTTTGAAGCCCATGGACATGGTGCAGGAGCCGGTGAAGCTCCAGCAACTGTATTAAACTCAATTATGGATGTAACACGTGCCGGAGGACGGCTTGGTATTCCAGGTCTGTATGTTACTGGTGATCCGGGAGCGATCGATGATGATGCGAAAATCGGTACATTGAAGGTCCGTTTGGGGCTCGGCTGGGCCAAAGCACATACCTTTGTGACGGGTCAAACACCGGTTATGAACTATCACCGTGACTTAATGATGGCTATCCTAAGCGGAAAAGCGCAAATCGCTAAAGCTGTAAATGCAACGCTGATTTCATTGGATCAAGCACCAGCAGCATATGCCGAATTTGATCAGGGTGCTTCCAAGAAATTTGTTATTGACCCCCACGGATTTTTCAAATAAATAAAGTCTGTCAGAAGCATTCTCTAAAATCAGTGAGTAAATTTTGAGACAAAAGGCATTTTTTAAGTAAAAAAAAATGTATTTACTAATCCCTGTTATCTAATAAAAAAATTAGGAGGTTCATTAAGATGAGCAAAATCACATTAGATCTAGCCAAAGAAATTATTGCAGGTGCTGAAGAAGAAGCAAAAAGAATTGGGGTTTCCATGGTTATCTCAGTAGTGGATGAGGGTGGAAATCTAATTGCTACTCACCGAATGGATGATGCTTGGTTAGCTAGCATCGAAATTGCCCAAAATAAGGCCTGGACGTCTGTTGCGTTAAAAATGCCTTCTGCAAACTTAGCCGATGCGACGGTTCCTGCAGCTGAGCTTTATGGTTTAAATACAACAAACAGTGGACGTCTTGTCGTTTTCGGCGGAGGAATCCCTCTAGTCAATGATGGAAAAGTGGTTGGTGCTGTGGGTGTTAGCGGCAGTACGGTTCCCCATGATGTTCATGTTGCAGAGGCTGCTGTTAAAGTATTTAACAATAAGGTATCTCTATAATATTTTTTAGAATTAATTGGTGTTTTACTATTTTGTTGACAAACTGTGTTTCAAGTATTCAATGGGTATAGATTGTACCAGATTTTTTATCCAAATGAATAAAAGAATCCATTTTGAAAAATCATTTGATTAAAATGGATTCTTACCCAGCAGATTTAAGTTTAGTTTTAATAAAATAGTTTGACCATTTTCTACCTGTATTACTTAACAATCTCACCCTTTCATATTATAAGGTCAGCCAGAAAATATTTCTGGTTGACCATTTTTTATATGGATATATGATAACAGTAGCCGGGGTAGAACGTACGCGCCATTGGGACATCATCCTTAAGAAACTTGGTACGAGCGTTCCCGGGGCGAATAGATCCCGGAGGAATCAGCACTGGTTGGCAGTCGCCGGTTCGATGCCGGCAACTGCCAATAGAAAAGCTCCATAGGTTCCAGCTTCCTGCAGCTTTAACGAGATGGAGCTTACCGGTTTTCTTGCGCAGCCAACTTTTGAGGGTTCGATGCCCCCAAAAGCCTCATTTCTTTCTGAGTAAAAAAATAGGGATTACCCATCCTACATTGCTATCAATTCTTCCAATTCTATTAGAATGGCTTCCATCCATTCTTCCGCCTCTTAAGAGGATTCAATATACTCTATTAATCGGTCATACGGATTTTTCTCCTTTTCATCTAGGAACCATATTGGCGTGCCAAATTGACTGTCTACACCAACGAGACAATTTAGTCCGTAAATGCATCGATATTTTTGCTCGTTATTTATTATTTTGCATTCTTAAAATAATCTTTTTGCAAAATATATCAATCACTTAGGTCCTGACCCATAAGCAGCTGATTGCGCTCTTTCTCTAACTTCTCTTGGAGCCATTTAAATACCAAGATTAACAATTCACTCTTTGAGGTAAAGTAATTCTAAAAAGTCCCTCTGGAAATTCCCCTGCAACCTAAAATATCTTGAATGGACGTCGCTTGAAAATCTTTTTCGATAAATAAATAATGAGCAGTATCGATGACATGCTGTTTTTGTTTGTTCATTTTTAATCACCGATTTTAGACTATATGTATAATTACTCATTCTTTCCCAATTTATTAATGAAGACAATTATGATAAAAATCATAATTCCTTTTACGTTCATATTAAGAAACGACAAAAAATAAAACCCATCACTATCTGAAATGATGAGTTTCGCCATTTTTCTATTAAGCTGTACCTAATACAACACCAAACTCTTTCAAATACTGTCTGTAAGCAATACTCATTCGATCACAGATAAGGGAAAGTTCAACTTGAAGATCAAGCGGAAGTTCCTCCGGTTTTTGGTTTTCTACTACCGGTTTATCTTGAGCGAAAATTTCATTTTGAAACTTGACTATTTCTTCATCGGTTAAACCAGTTTCGTAATCAAAGGAAAGGATTCCATAAGCTACGGATTCATTTTCATTAACTGGTCTGACAGTTAGAACAATTGTCATTTCTGTGTTATTTTCATGGTCTCTTTTTGTAAATTTGACCGTTAAAGGGCGCATAATTTCATACGTGTAGTATACGTATTTTGGTTTTCCAGATCCATCCGGATCAGGCTGATAGATGGGAATCTCATCGGTATAGATTCTGCCATTTTCTTTATGAACAAAGTAATTTTGAATCACACGATGGCTTGCTGCGCCAAGATATCCCTCATGAAGGACAGCTAAATGTCCTACATCGAGAAAGTTTTCGATGATTCGCGGCGGCTTAGCCTGAACCTCCTGCGGTCCCCAAATCACATTACGGAAAGCAGTGCCTTCCATTTCTTCATATCGAAAAAACTCCGGGTTATTATTCGCTAAATTCACCCAAACAAATCCGTATTTTTCCATACAGGCATATGACTCAGCTTTTGCTTTTTTTGGGATTGCTCTTCCTTCAGGCAGTTGAGGAATGCTCACACATTCACCGTCGTGGTTATATTCCCAGCCATGATAAGGACATACAATACAATCATTTTTCACCTCGCCAAGCGACAAAGCCGCCCCCCTATGGATACATAAATCTCTAAAAGCATGGACCCCTTCACTATTTCTAAAAATGGCTAAGCGTTCTCCCATCAGAATAATCTGAATTGGCTTTTCCTTTACATCTTCAGAACGGCATGTCACAATCCAGTCCTCCAGCAAAACTTTATCTTGAATCATCTTATCTCCCCCTCATATGTAATTATTACAATGGTTTTCGTTCAGTTCGTAATTGATATGCCTATCCTTTTAAAAATTGCAGTTACAATTTTACCTAAAGAAGATTTTTACAGTACTCCAGATTGGGCGAACAATATTTTATCTTATTGGATCACAGTTGGAGCAATGGCTAGAGTTAGCCTAAATTTAATTATTCCAAATAAAAAGAGAAAATACGCGATCGATACAATCCAGTTAAGAAAATTACTAATACGTAATAGTTTGAAATAATTAAATAGATTGGGATTTTTTGAGAGATTAATCATTCAACAAATTTGATCTCTCTTTTTTCAGTTCTTAATTATTATTATTAAGAGAATATGGCAAGTATTCAGTAAAAATCACAAACATCAATTTTTATTTTAAATATTCTAAATTTTTAAATTAATAGCGTATTTATTTTAAACAAGCTGAATAGCTTAATAACACAATATTTTAAGGGGGACACCGAATGGACAAAAAACCAGAAAATGGGATTATTATCGGTGTAGATGATAGGATTGGCTATGGCAAAGCCTTTGTCCTTGGTTTACAGCATGTTCTGGCAATGGATTTGTATATTGCTCCTATCATTATCGCTGGCCTTCTTGCCTTAAGTACAGAAAATACCTCTTTCTTCATTCAAATGTGTTTTCTTGGAACAGGCATTGCCACATTAATTCAGACTGGTGCAGGAATTAAGCTGCCAGTTGTACAGGGGCCTTCATATGTGCCTATTGGAGCCATTGCCGCAATCGGCGGGAAACTAGGGCTTGGTGCCATCGCAGGAAGTTTAATTCCTGGGGCAATCATTATTGCAGTAATCGGATATCCATTAAAATGGTTTGCAAAAGCTGTTAGAAAGTTTATTCCGCCTCTTGTTGGCGGGACAGTTATCATTATTGTAGGAATTGCCTTAATGCCTATTGGCCTTAATAACATTTATCATTCACCAGGGAACATCGGGGAAAACATTCTTGTCGCGGCAGTTTCCGCGGGAGTTTTAATTTCTTGCATGCTTCTTGGCCCCAGGTTAAAAGGGATCGGAACATTTTTTCGTTTAGTTTCTGTCATCATAGCCATTGCTGTCGGAACGATGACTGCAAGTTTATTTGGCAGTGTTGATTTTTCACCTGTTAGGGATGCAAGCTGGTTCTCGTTTCCATCCCTCCTTCCATTTGGAAGTCCTGTATTTGATGTAAGCGCCATCATAACGATGGTATTCGTCTATTTAATCATTTTAATTGAAACAACTGGAACATGGTTTGTCGTTTCGACGGTTACGGGGAAAGAGCTTGATGAAAAGCGATTAAATAGGGCTTCTTTTGGTGAGGGTCTTGGCTGCTTTGTTGGTGCATTAGTTGGTAGTACACCAATGACTGGCTACTCATCTAATGCCGGGCTTTTGGCAATCACTGGTGTTGCGAGTAGATTAGTAATCATGGCTAGTGGAGTGATTTTAATTTGCCTAGGTCTCGTACCAAAGCTTTCTACAGCAATTACTTGCATACCGGAGCCTGTCATAAACGGGGTTTTTGGAATTGTTTGTGTTGCGATTGTTGCAAATGGCATAAAGGTGATTCAGCCAATTATAATTGATGACCGCAATATGATCATCATCGGAATGCCTATCTTATTAACAATAGCCGTTTCAATCCTGCCTAAAGAGGTTCTATATAGTACTCCTGATTGGGCAAATTATATTTTATCCTCTGGGATTACAGTAGGGGCCTTAGCTACTGTTATTTTAAATTTGGTCATCCCTACAAGAAAAGAAAAACCGAAAGAAGAACCTGTTGCGGTAGACTCTGTTTAGGAATTAAATTTGATGAGGCTGGGACAAAACTAGCTTCTATATTTGAAATAAGTGAAATCGCAATGCAGATTTCACTTTTCTCATTTTATTTCACAATATGGGGCAAGATCTTACACTTTTGCCCCATATTTTCTTAAATTGACGGCCATTAATCCGAGACTCATTTCGTTTTCAACCTTTGACTTTCCTTGAACAGAAAATCGAGTGAAACCTAAATTAGCCTTCAAGAACCCAAAAACTGGTTCTACATCGATTTTATGTTGAAGGTAAATTGAACCTGTTTTTTCTTCTGAAGGCTTGTTTCGTACATATTCTTTTTTTGCTCCCATTTCTCGTTTACTATGAGCTTACGGTTTGTACCTTCTTGCACTTTTGTACAAAACTTTCGCAATGGGCAACCTGTACAGTCTTCACATGCATAGATTTTAAATTGGCGCTGAAATCCTGTTTTATCTGTACGTACTGAATTGTATTGAAATGTATTGAAATGTAAGTTGCTTCTCATTCTGACACGTGTACGTATCACTTGTTCCATTATAAGCCCAGTTACTTGTTTTAAACGTTTTGAAATTTTCTTTTCTGCTCGTTTAAGTAGTGATTGAATGTAATCAATTGCGTTCTTTTACGCTTCGAAAGAATATCTTCATTATTCTGTTCACTGCCGTAACCGGCATCCGCCACGATATGTTCCGGTAATTCAAAGTACTGTTCTTCGATTTGGTCAAGAAATGATGTCAATGTTTTCGTATCCGTTGGGTTAGCGAAAACACCGTACGCTAATGTGTATTGTCCTTCTGTTGCGATTTGTACATTAAAGCCAGGTTTTAGTTGTCCATTTTGCATGTAATCGTCTTTCATTCGCATAAATGTTGCATCTTTGTCTGTTTTCGAATAACTGTTACGTGTGCCGAAACCTCAAAATCCTTTTCGTACTTCTGTTTGCGTGTGATCCAGTCATACACTTGCTTCACAATTTGTTTCGGCGTTTTTCGTTCACTACGTAATGAAAGCCGTTGAAATTTTACTCGTCGTAAAATTTCAACGGCTTTTTAGATGTCAGAGGTGGGTTTTGTCCCAGCCTCCACTTCTAGCTATTCAAACTTCCTTTTAACCAGACGCGGGGAAGGTATGGACCGACAGGGATTTGTATAAGGCTTGTTTTTTCTTTCGAATTGACTCCGTAAAGTTCATCACTTTGGTTCGAGTCGAATCCTAATAGTGGGTGTCCCCCCATCTCTAGGGCACATGCTGTCAAGAGTAGCCTTTGCAGAAGTATACCTGCTTCCATCTGTTGAATTCTGTATCCTCTATAGCCCAGTTCCTTTTTGAGGTGGTCCTTCTCTCCAACTACATGCAGACAGAGCGGTACCTGAAACAGATTTACAATTGGCGTTGTTAAACAATTTTGCATATACTCCCGGAAATCCCCCTTAGATATTCTCCGAAGTGCATGAGCACTTATATCATAGGCATAAGCACCATCTTGAACACCTTCCACGTTATAAAAAGTGCCATACAAATTTAAACCAGTCTCAAGATTCCCCTGTGTGTTGTTAAGGTCTTTTTGATATGAAAATGAAAAAGTCTCTTTTAACAAAGTAGATACTTTTGTTTGACTGACTTTCCCTATCATAAAATCAATATCAGGAGAGTGCCGCTCTCTGCAAACAGATGCGAGATCGTATGAAATTGCCTCCGTAAATGGCAGCATGATTAACTCTGAACCTAATGCAGTGTTAAGAGGATTATCTTTTTTTATGTTCACAAATGAATGTGTTGTCTCCAACATTGAGGCTTCATTGATCTCTTTCAGTAATGGGTAATCAATAACTCTCTTTGAACGGTTATATGTTACATGCTTGAGCAATGGAACTTCTCTGGACAATTCCTTTGCAGAAATATTTTTTTCTAGATTAAATTGATCCACATTATAAATAGATAATGGAATCACAGCATATACACTTTCATCCTGTTCAGATAGCCCAAGCAAATGATTGATAGGGCGATCCAAAAATTGGTAACATACCTGTGTTGAGAACCCCGTCCTACCCGCCACTTCCAACGATTGCCCAATTAGCACGCCTGCATCTAACCCTTGTAACCTGTATGAGAAATTATTGTATTTATAAAAGTTTTTCCAAAAAACCGTCGATACAAAAACAGTACCAAAACAGTCTGAAAGATTATAACGATTTCCAAGACTTCTGGATAGGTAGGAATCATAGTTGCCTTCTCGCAACAATAATAGGCGATGGTGTGCAACATCGTAATGGTAAACTCCCTCTGGTACATCCTCCAACTTTAAGTACACATATAATTCATTTGGATACAACGCTCCGCCAGAGGGAACAAATCTGCGAAACAACTGGGCGTAGCTTACATCAGCTTTTTCCCCTATGCCCTCAATGAAAGCAGTTTGAGAGTATCGAGTAAGACCATATACATACCATAAATAATGACCAAACTCCTCCAGGCTGGGTATTGAATTAGCTTCTCTCCCTTTGAGAGTTAACGGTATATCTGCGGTAAGTGGAATCTCTGGTAAGCCACGGTACAGTTTATAGGGAAGTGGTGCGTCTTCCCAATCCGGTTGCCAATCTGGCGAAAGAAGTTTATCAGTGTCAAAATGCAAATTGTATAGGAATGTATCTAGATCCAACTGAAACCCTCCTACTCTTGCAGTTATGGAAAAGGGTGGGGATATGGATTCAACTGTTCATATGTTAACGGATGGTTTTTAAACCCGAGTTTTACAGGTACGTTTAGTACACGTTCAAGACCTTTTATACGTGTAAGGTGATGTCCAAATGTCATTGGCAGCATTCCAGGAATTATTACCTTTACACAAACTAAACCGTTCCTTTTGGTTATAGGAGATGTTTGGTCAACCACAATGACTTCCAAGTCTAATCTTCGGAACCTATTTAGAATATCCTCAACATCATCCTTCAAATCAGCATTCACCGGCGGGCATTTAAATTCCTCATCAAATGTACGTAAAGGGCGATTCTCATCCAATAAAAAGCTTAAGTTCTCCTCCGCTTCTCTTAGTCCGTATAGCATGCCATGGTCCTCCATGGTACGCACAGCAAACGGATCCTGTAACATCGCTTCATATTTCTGTCGATTATTCTCCAATATTTCGTCATGCCTAAACATCATTCCTGCAAGCTCGTAAATCGCACTTTTTACTGCCTTTACAGGATCAGGATTAGCTGCGCCTGCACAAATAAGATTTGTACCCTTGGATCTTCTGTTTTTTGCCACTGCCCAAACGCTCGGAATTTCATGTTCCATCGTCGAATTGTAAAAATGCAGGTCATAACCAGCCACCTCATTTATGCGGCTAACCATCAACTGCAATTCTTTATCGTTCGCAGAACTAAGGTCAAGACGTGGAAGGGGGAGTTGTGCATACCAGGTTAATAAGAATGAGTCTCGCTCGACGATCTCCATAATAGCATGGAAAATGGCCTCCTCTATAGTCCCTCCTAAAGCACAACCGTTGGAAGTCTCATAAACAAATCCCTCTCCGTATCCCAAACTGTAATAGGCCAGTAACTCCGGAACAAGAATAGGGCGTTCTTGTAAAAATGAATATCCCCAGACCCAATTCATTGGTTTATCAGGATGAAATGGTTCAAATGGAAAATGTGGCTTTGAATACTGCTCCTTCTCATGCAAACCTACCTTTGCAGGATTTAGTGCTTTATCCGCCAAATTTTGATAACTATCACGAACTACCTTCCTTTTCCCGCGAGGTTCGATTCCGCAATATCTCTCCAAACCCTCTAAAATGGCAGTTAGCTCACTCATTTCATAGGAATTAGACCTACCTGCTACTCCCTCGTCCCCATCAAACAACGGCATGTTCACTAAAACATCAGCGAACGGCAGCCTGGAATCCTGCATTTTCCCATTCATGATCCCAGTACGATAATCCAGATAATTTTGGACTAGCACGTTTTTTAATTCATCTATCGAACGGCATCGGTAACCAGAAGGCTCCAATTTAGGACTAGCTTCTAACCTGATTTTCGCTAATTCAGCTGTGTCTTTAGGTAATGGACTGCACATTGGGCACAACGGATCTGGCAAGAAAAAATGGCTGGAGATCGTTAACGTTTTCAGATTTGTTATTATTACCCGTTCTCCTAAGAAGCTTTGTTCTCCTTGAATTATCTTCATCACTTCGTTGCTAATCAAGATCGCCATTTGCGATAGTCCGGTTCGTGATGCCCATGCATCACGAAGTAAACCTTCTCCTATTGCCATTTTCACCCGAAGTCCCAACATCTCTTTGCGATCAGGTCCAGCTAACAATAGTCGTATGTCAGCACAATGAGAACACCCCGGTACATCAGGGCGTACAAATGGACCAATAATTCCCTCACCAAACGAAACGAAACCCCGAAGCCACGGAATACCTAAGGCCCTTAACCTCTCTTCCGCTTTTTGATGAACGGATGGTTTCCAGGTATCGTGCAGCACAAGAACTAATTCTGTATTTTCGGGAACCTCTTCAAGAATGCTTTGGCGCCTAACAAGATAGTTTGGGGACAATTGCTCATAGACATATTCCGCTAATAAACCCTCACCATCTATAAGTATATAAGCAGCCATTAGTATCCCCCCTCTTGAACCTGAACACCAAACACCCCTGCCAGCTCTTGTTTTAAAAACGGCTCAAAGGCTAAGTCATAGATTACTAGCCGCATGCGGTTCCGGTTTAATACCTGAATAGAAGATTGTAATAGCTCCTGAGACGTCATTTCATCACAAGATGGGATATCCAGTTTGCTTTCGTTTTCTCCCAGAAAAACTGTTGACTCCATCTCTTGCTTTACTGTGGAATTCACTTGGTTTTGAGCATCCAAAAGCGATTGTTCCAATGCATTTCGTAATGCCAATGTTGTATTTAAACCTGCGCTTTTGTGCCAACGGCCATTCGACCTTACCCATACCACTGGGAAACCTAGTACATCCTCTTTTAAACCAATTGTTGGAGCACCATTTAAGGTGGTCAGGGCATTATAATAAAATCTGCATCGCTTATCTTCTAGGGCTCCCAACTTCATACGATAAACCGCACTCTGCTGATCGACCTTTCTTTTTTTCAATTCTTCATCTAAATATACTTGAAGGCCTCTACAAACAGACTCTGCGATTGTTTCTCCAGCACCGATGCCTATAAATTCCTCAGGTATGTTCGCACCCACCTTATTTTTCTTATGATTGTATCCCAGATCGTGGAAATTCATCATTTGTGAAACATACATTTCAATGCCCGTAAGCCCAGCCTCTTTTTTTGCTTCCTCATGTGATAGTCCAGCACAGACAACTTCAGGAAGCAGCTCTGCCGGTCCCTCTGAAAAGGGGTTAACTGCTTGAACATAGCACTGTGCAAGTGGAAGTTGGGGTAAATTTCGTTCCTCCCAGGTATGGAAAATTCCTATTTCTTCTGACGTTAGTCTACTGAAATACTCTAAGAGGTCACTCGATGGTTCATTTCTGTCCGTTTCTTGTTTGAGGCGTAAATCAAAATCCTCCACCAGTCTTAGAGTATCACGTTTAGACGTACCCAATGGATGTGGGATGAAGTACAGCCAGTCTCCTTCGAGGGTCTCAAGATCAAGCATATAAATTTGATGACTCTCATTAGAATCTGCAATCCCTGTAGCCCTTTTGAAAAATTCAAATACAGAAACATTTGCCAGAATCGATCCCGCTGTTGAAGAGAAGGATTGAGGCTGAAGATCTTTTTTTAAGGCTGAGTGATGGATTCTGCGCCATGCAGACTCCCAACATCCATCTGTATCTGGTTGATCAAATGGGCCGGATAGCCCCACCTGATCTAAATAGATGGATGGCATAAATGCCTTCTTTTCTTCTTTGCAAACCAGATTAAGGTCCCTTAGCTCATTTATATTGCCATCCTGCGAGACGTATAGAATCCAATCATAAGGCTGAATTGCTTCTCTCCAGAAACTGCTCCCCGCGTCTTTATGAAAGGGTACTTCCTTTATCTCGACTTCGGAATCAGTCTTACGTGCATTTTGCACCAGTTCATGTAGCCTCTGCCAATTAGTTGGAATGGAATCTGTGACCATGACATTTAATTTGGGCAGACCTGATTCGATTAACGCGGAAACCAATGAAACCATAAAGGGGCCAGAGCCAACAGCCAGAACTTTCGCCTGACGGTATTCTTGAAAATGGTACGCACCAGATTCCATAAAATTCTCTATAAATTCGATTTGTGAAGCATACTTTTCAAGAATGTTTCGATTCAATTGATGGGGATCCTCTTTGCTTAGATCCCGAACAAAACCATTGTTGTGCAACGTTTCTCCAATTTCGTACACCCTTTCCCGATAAGGGGCAGTTAATCCATTTGTTAATTCTCCCATTGTATGTTCCCCATTGAACATTGGAAGTAATTTTTCAATCCATTGAAAGATTGTATTGCCTTCCATACGGAATGAACTTAAGTTGTTTCTAAAATACACACCACCATTTGGATCTGGAATAAAGAAAGTATCCCTTTTGGCCTTCAGACGTGAGGACGAGTCCAGTTTTTTCATTCAGCTCCTCCTTATTCATAATCGTACTAATTATTCACTATCAGTTTATGTACGATTTTTTGTCCAATATGATAAAAAGAAAAGCGGAAGCACCCTGTTCAACGGCGTATGGCCTGGAGCGCTCAAATTAGATAAAGGAAACACGAAGGAGCCGGAGGCGCATTCGTGCTTGACTTATCGTAGCGAGAAGAGCGAAGGGCGCTAGAGCTGGACAATTCTCAAAGTTATATACTTTCTTTAAATTTAAGAAGTGCCCCAGCAAATTACGCAGGGGCATTTTTGATTCACAATATTAATTTTTTCTTTAGGAAATTACCAGGCGCCAAACAGCTCAAACTGCCAAAACAATTAAATAAAACCGAAACAGCTAAACCCGAGACCAAAGCCGAAACAACTGAAACCGAAGCAGCCACCACAGCCTCCACAGCCTCCACAGCCAAAGCAGCCAAAACCACCACAACGAAATCCTCCACAACGGAAGCCTCCACAGCCACCGCAACGGAATCCACAGCCTCCACAACGCCTGCTCATCATGTGCAGGTCCTGACTCTGAATGTCCATAGGAACTAACTGACCAACTTGATAAGGGTCGATTCCCAACCCTTGCAGCTCATTTTGAAACATTTTGTTTTTTCCCTCCCCATTGTCTTTAATTATTTGGGCTAAACTTGTATAGAGAGTTGAAAAGTCAATGCCAGTTCTGTGTAAACGAAATCATTCGATACGATGTGTACTCTCTTCAACAAAATATGCTTTTTTTAGGTCTCTGTTACTAAACAAAGAGCCTATTTTGCGTTGAAGCATTTTAATATGTTGCTAAAATAATATTTATGGTTGATGCCTATATTCAGTCCGCATATTTTTTTGCCTTATATTTAGTTGGTCCTTAAATCTACTTCCTAGCCTTAAATATTCAGTACAAAAAAATTCTCTCCACTTTACGAGCAGAGAGAATTTTTTACACACAACCCCATCATCATTCCCTTAAAACTTGAAGTGAAAGCACTCAACATGTGACGAGTTGATAGTCCATATAGATTTATCAGTATATTGGAGTAAATAAGTTAACAAAACTACATTCGTATTTACTACCTGAAAACAAACAACGAAACTTACACTTATATTTGGAGGAATTAAATCTGAGTGGAATTCCTTGGATAAGAGTTATCAAGATTCAAAATCATTATTATCAATAGTGCGGAATCTAAAATCTGAAGGTGGAGTATATTTCGCAGATGAATTGAGGCGTGAATTAATGCTTTATCAAGGGATTAACCCTGAACAAGCTAATGAACTTCGCAGTGCTATTCTACCAGATGAATATTTTTCAAAACGGGGCGAAATACTTTATGAGACGTTAAAATGCCTAGCAAAAAATGAATATAATAGAGAGAAAGCTGCCGAAATTCTACATATTCACCGTAGTACATTACGATATCGAATTGAAAGACTTGAAGAATTTTTACAATGCCGTTTATCCTCCTCCAGATGTCAATTTTGGATTCAAATTGCACTTGACCTAGAATCGTTTAAGCCTTAGTTTTACAGTGAAAAATCAATAGGACAGTTATCTTTAAGACGATTATAATTTTCTAAAAGGAATGTACACATGAAATAATTGGGAAGTTTCCTTTAATTCAACCACTGGAATCGTCCCTTTTTATCCTATCTTGTGATCTTCGTTTAGAAAGGCCTTCTTTCAATGTTAGTTCAGTGACACTTCTCCGACCTTACATTTTTTTACAACATTTTCTATTAGAACCCAATTAGTTGAATAGATGTTATCCCGGTAAACCGTACCTCAAACACCTAATCCTCTCTACAGTCTTGTTTACGTATTCGTTATTAACAACGACTACGTCTAATAAGGAACAGCATTTCTAATTGTTAAGTTATTACTAAAGGACTTTACGATGCTTGGCAGACCGTTTTGAAAATATTAATTTACTTAGACGTACTCATATTATGAAAAATAAATTCCGTCTCTATTGATGAATAAAGTTTGTTTTCACAAAAAGATCCTTGATATTCATATTCTAACATTATATATTTAAGGCTGGAAATATGGGTATATTTTACCACCCTAATTTTCCCACTACTAATATATGGAGGTAATATAATTTTGGGCATAATTTATATTATTATCATTTTGATTACCGTGTACATAGCAACAAAAAAGAACAGGAATCCTATACTTTGGCTAATTGGATCTATTCTGTTGCCACCTGCAGCTATTATAGCAGTTTTTATAGTAAAACCTCTACCAAAAATTGCAACTGAAAATAAACAAATCAAGAATTTACGGACAAATTTAATAAATATACTATTAATATAAAATGGTTTGAAAAATACAAGTCACCATTGGTTGTGATTGTAATGACTGGACTATTTGCCATTGCTGGATTCACCTTTAAGGTTATGTACTTATCATTCCTTAGCGATAATGGATCAATTGATGAAGCGGTTAAACTTCTTTTGTTTTACCAAATAAAGGGGAAACCTTTAGATTTAGAGAGTATAACCTCTGTTGCAAAAATGTTACATTATAGCTCGAATTCAGCTGGATACGCTCTGGAAAGTATATTTGTGCAAGATACTACTAGAAGTGCACTTCTTTTTGGTTTTATAGGTTTTATTCTATCTTTTTTGGTAATACCAGGAAACCTAAAAAATAAATTCAGTGACTCTAGTCAATCTGTTTTCCCAAAAATTCTTAATTTTATTTTTACTTGGAGAAAAGACATTGTTTTTTCATTAGTTATTATTTTACTTGCAGGATACTTATCTGGAATGGCTGGCTATTATTTTAAACAATTTTCTATAAATCAAGATAAAGCAGTTTACTACCAACAGAAATTTAAAGAGCAATATGGGGAAGACCGCTATCCAGAGGTAGAGCCTTACGTTTCTTCATTTTTAAAAGGTGAGTATTATATCGTTGATGGGGCAACACTTTATGAATCAGAATTAACTAAAGGCAAAACTAAAATTTTTGGCTATTTACTTGGGATTATTCTAGTATTATATAGAAATCGATCAAAGATTGTAAACATGATCAATATTGATAAAAAGCTTGCTAAAGCCAACTAAGGTAATAAATTTATAGGGCATTTTGGGGCAATGTCAAAATACAAAGTTTATAATTATAGTGACATGTGACAATGGTGATAATGACTTAGGTTATTATAACAGGATTAGTACAAGTTAGTTATTAACCTAGTTCCTCAGTAATTAATAAGGAACCCTGATAACAATAATAAAATATCTGGGTTTCTTTTTTCACTTGTAAATACTAAATTGAGATTTGGCCCAGCATTATTAAAGTCTTAAAGTATCACTTCTTGCGATTTCTAAAATTTCCTCTCTAAGACAGTAATTAATGCGAATAATTATGTGAAAATTCCCAAAAGAGTAATGTTACAATGTCGAAATAATTCAAAAAAATTTAATTATCCACTAAAGCCTAAAACATCCAATAGTAATTTCTTTCGAGAAAAGTGGCAACAATTCCATTAATTATAAGAGTTTATAGGAAGAGGATTTAATAATGCTGCTA
>NZ_JBALOW010000052.1:0-27644 GCF_036965085.1 Bacillus sp. JJ1532 | reverse complement strand
AAGGAGGACTTCAATAATGAAAACGTAATCAAAATGGCCAAGACGAATTAAATTGTTACACGGAATGAGACTGGGATGGAAGAAGATATACCTTAGCAAATATACTAAGAGTTTTATCTTAATTTAATAATTAATTTGAATAATATTGCGGATATGCGAACCTATTATCTCGAATTGAGAATATCTTAATTAATTTATTATTATTTCAAGTTTTATTAAATTGAGGTGTAAGTTTTATAAAGGTTTAATTATCGATCACGGTAAAGATTTCTAGTTAATTTTAAACAAAGGATGTAAAGTGGAGTTATTTCAGAATAATAGTTACTTACTTAATATCCATAACAGCTAGGGAAAAAAGGGGAAAAATTAGAATGGATATATTGGGTATAATTGGGATATTGTTAGGTATTTTAACAATTATTCTCTTTATTATTAAAAAGTTCAGTATCATCATTGCTGCACCCATAGCGACAATTGTCGTATTGCTGTTTAACGATGTACCTATACTAGAGACCGTATTTGGCAAAGAGAATTCTTATATGACGGCTCTAGCTGTGTTTGTTGCATCCAATTTCGCTATATTCTTATTAGGTTCTGTATTAGCGAAATACATGGATAAAAGTGGGGCAACGATTTCAATTGCAAATAAAGTATTGTCGGTGGTAGGAACCAAGAACCCGTACAACGCATTGGTAGCATTATTTATTATTTCTGCCATTCTTACTTACGGTGGTATTAATGTATTCGTCATCATATTCGCATTAATCCCAATGGCTAAACCGATCTTCAGACAACTGAATATTTCGTGGAAATTAGTTACCATTCCTGTGTTTGGCGGTACTTCAACGTTTACTATGACAATGTTGCCTGGGGCACCTTCCTTACACAATATTGTGCCTTCAACGGCTTTGGGCACTACATTAACTGCTGCGCCGGTTATCGGAATCGTCACTTCCATCGCAGCAATAGTCTTCATATTAGTATTTATGAAATTCTCGCTGTCCAAAAGCTTGCGTAAGAACGAGACATTTCATGCGGATGAGAAGGTTGAAAGCAGTAATGCGGCAACTGAGCGTGTGCTTCCTTCATTTATTATCAGTTTACTGCCTATCATCGTGTTACTAGGCATCATCTTACTATTTAGTTCTGTGAGTAATATCATTATTGTCGCATTAATTGTTGCGATCGTATTGAGTGCTATATTATTCCGTAAACAAATTGAACAGCAAAAAGAAGTGTTAAATCAAGGTGCTAACGAATCGTTATCATCCACGATAACAACTGGCAGTACAATTGCATTTGGTAGCATTGCTACAAGTGTTCCTGCGTTTAAGGGTGTATTTCAATTGATTCAATCCATTCCTGGACCTCCCATCCTCTCATTAATGATTGGTACAGGTCTTATAGGCGGTATTACTGCTTCAGCTGTTGGAGCAATTGGCATTTCTGTTGCGAATTTTGCCCCTATCTATTTAGAAATGGGACTAGATCCGGAAACGGTTCACCGCGCAATCGCAATCGGATCTGGAGCTCTATCAATAGTTCCTTATTCTGGATTCTTGATTATTTTTAACAATATAACGGGACTAACGATGAAAGACACCTTCAAAAATGGATTTATCAGTATAAGTGTTACCCATTGGATCGCAATGGCTGTTATCGTTGTCATGGCCATCTTAGGTTTAGCTTAAAGATATAAATCTAGCAAGTTCCTCAGACTTGTTTTGAATAATTCAACTTACGATACATCAAGCACTTTATTCTAAAGTACTTTTTGTAATAGATTTTACAAAATATCATCTAGGAGGAAAAATCATGAGTAAAAAAATTGGATTTGTAGGATTAGGAACAATGGGCTTCCCGATGGCAGTTAATTTAAAGAAAGCTGGTTTTGAAGTAATCGGTTATGATGCTTTTAAAGGTGTCTATGAAAAAGCAAGTGCTGCTGGAATAACAATGGTAGAAACTTTAAAAGAAGTGGCGGAACAAGCGGACGAAGCGATTATCTCAATGGTTCGTGACTATGCCCAAAATGTTGATATTATTTTTGGTGAGGACGCAATTCTTTCTGCCCAACCTAAAAATAAAACAATTATTGTTATGAGTACTCTTGACCCTGAAACAATGAATCAATTAGGCAAAAAAGTCGAAGAAGAAAGTGATTTGAGACTAATTAGCGCTGCAGTAAGCGGTGGTGCTTCAGGTGCTCAAGCTGGAACATTATCGATTATGACAGCTGGTTCCGAGACAATCGTGAAATCTTTCCAACCATATTTTGATGCGATTGGATCCAATACATTCTACTATGGCGAGGAACCAGGCAACAGCCAAGTAGCAAAATTAGTTAATAATATGATTCTAGGTATTAACATGAATGCTTTAGCTGAAGGACTTAAATTAGGTAAACACTATAACTTACCTGAAGAAGAGGTATTAAACTTATTAAAAGTAAGTACTGGTGATAGTTGGGTAGTTAGAAATTGGAGCGATGTTTCTGAATGGACAGCAGACACTGCCTTAGCCGTTCTACTTAAAGACTTAATTGCATCTTACAACCAGGGTGTTAAACATAATATTTCTTTACCATTCAATGCCTTATCATCCACACAATTATTTGACTCTATGGGAAAAGAGAAACCAGAAGCTAAATAATTGAAAGTTACCACTTAATTGGTTGATTATACCATCTCTAATAGGAAAGTGTTCTGTGTTGAACAGAATGCTTTCCTTATTTAATTTGCGTGAATGTTTTCTTGTCCATTTTTTATCACAAAAATTCTATTAAGAGATTATCCTTATTAGTGGCCTGGCCTTTTTTTGTAATTCCTTCAATTATATTGAGTTTTACGGATAAGGAAGAATTCTATTTTCCCCGATTAATCCTTTACTTCGCTATGATTTTTTCCGTGTATAATGCCGGAATCCTAACACAAATATATTTACAACCAAAGAAAAAAACAATTGATAAAACCCCATAAGTAAACGCTTGGATTTCATTTCATCCAAGCGTAATTTGTAAAAATTGCATTGTTATATGATTGGTTCTGTCAACATAGCCCGTTAGTTAGTGGGAAAATTCATTTCTATTAATTTTTTCACCGACGGAATATCAGCCGGAGCCCAATCTAGTGTACTCAGTTCATTTGGCTCTACCCATCTGATCTCCTTGTGTTCAGTGAGTCGCGGCTCCCCTTCTTTCAGTTTGCAGGCAAAGGTCGATAAATGAACGATACCAAAATCATACTCATGGACCGTATGATCAATCTGTTCGCCAATTTCAATTTGGCAATGCATTTCCTCCTTAATTTCCCGTTTTAGTGCTTCCTGTGGTGTTTCATCGACTTCTATCTTGCCTCCGGGAAACTCCCATTTGTACGGTATAATTCTATTTGCTCCTCTTTGTGCACATAAAATTTTTCCATTATGTATAATCACGGCGCCGACCACATATATATCCTTTTTCATTTAATCCCACCATCAGATTTGATTTTACCATTTAATTTAAGAAGAAAATTAAATACTTATCAATATTTACCATTAATTATTTCAGGTCCTACCCTAGTCTGTTCTATCAAACGTAAAAGCAAAAAACAAGGTCACGAGTAACTCATGACCTTGTGAAACTAGTTCCTGGTACATCAACCATTTACTTCAAAACATCATTTTTTCTTTATATTATTTATTTCATCCACACTTAGCCCTGTGATATCTGCTATATCCGAAATACCCATTCCCCTTTCAAGCATCTTTTTTGCAACATCCCGAAGTCCTTCTTTTTTCCCTTCTTTTAGTCCCTTTTCTCTTCCTTCTTCCCGTCCAAGCCTCCGCTCTCCCTGAAGATTGCTTAACTGATCGCGGAGTTCCTTCATTCTGGCTTCATAGATAACACGATTTTCTTTATTCGCGCTCAGAGTCTCCCATTCGATGAGTGCTTCTCGGACTTGTTCCTGGTTCATCGCCCATTCCTCCAATTCGGTTAAAAGTTCAGGATCCGTTCTTTTTTTGCGGTAGTCTGCTGCAGAAAGCATCATGAGCCACGGCAGTTCGGTTAAGTTTTGTTCTTTCAGCTTACGGCGGTATTTTCTCCATTGTACCATGAAAGTACTTAAATCAAAGACATGGAATTGGAGCAAATGACTCCATAAGAAATGATCTTCGTCTTCTTTAATATGGAAAATAGTATGGAAGCGATCGGTTTCTGAAGGAAAAAGCGGAAAGTTAAGAATTATTATGATGGTCTGTGGAAGATTAAGATAGGATTCACCGGTATGAATGGAGGAAGAAAACGTCTTGGCCCAATAATAGAGGATTCGTTCGGGCATATCATGCTGATTAATCAGCTGGATCTCAATATTAATTCGTTCACTTGCATTTGTGAAAACCGTCAAATCAAGCCGAACTGTTTTACCTTCATGTTGGTCCTTCACATATTCTGTATTTTCAAAGTTGAGATCGACTATCCGGTCAGATCCAACTCTACCAAGCAGGTCATTCAGAAACGCAATTGTAATATGTTTCCGTGTTGGATGACCGAATAACTGCTTAAACATGAAGTCAATTTTTAAATCGAGGTATTCTTTTGTCATGTGGAACATCCTTTCGAGGGAAATTAATGTGGTTAAGAAAGTTAAAATTGGGGGAATTTCCAACAACTTATTCTAAAGAGTTTCATCATTACATATTCGATTTAAAGAAGAAATCTCCTTCTTGTTCGTTGTTTTATTTAGTTTGGGAGAGGGACCTGCCCCTCGTCCCCTCCAAATTTGAAATTACTTTTCAAGTTCAAATCCATTTACAAAGTAATCCAAAGTCTCAAGCTCATCCTCATTCAAGTCTCGATTAATAATTGATTGATAGGCTATTTTTATGTCATCATATCGCCCTTCGAATTGTTCAGTTAATTGGGCAATATGCCTTAACAATTTAGCTTCTTCCTGGTATTCGTGTTTCGATACTGGTTTCCAATGGGAAAGGATGTAGGTTTCTGCATCAAATTGGTCGATTTTGTCTAAAAGCTGAAGTGTCCGTTTTACTGTCTGATTTCTTTTACTAGCATAAAGGTTAGCGTAGATCGCATCCCCCAAAAACAATATTTTTTCTTCTTTTATATAGACAATGGCAGAGTCTTGAGCATGATCGCCGCCAACATGCTCAATTTGACAAGTGACTTCGCCTAGATCAATGTCCATTCTTTTTTCAAAAGTTACTTCCGGAAGCTTTATCTTAATATCCCTCTCGCTTCCGAACTCTTTCTTAATAGCACTTGCGCAAAATTCAATCTCCACACCAGATTTCACTCGTTCATCCAAGGCAGCATCTGTCCATTCGAACGAAACGAGTTTTTCTAGCTCATCTTTCGTTTTTTTGGAAGCAACAGAAATCATGTCTAATGCAGACAATCCAAAAGTATGATCCCAATGCCAATGTGTAAGCACTACTAAACTTGGCTGAGGGATCTGATTCTTTTCTAACTCGCTAAGAAAATACTTCGCATGTGCTTCTGAATTGCCAGCGTCAATCATTAAAGACCGTTTCTCCCCAATGACCACGCCTAAAATAGGCCGATCAGTCTCCGAAACAGGTGTTTGATACCAAAACCGATTACTGATTTTTTCTAAAGTTTGCATCTGTATTCCTCCTACTCATTTTTCGAATAATCATATTATACAATTTTTTCCCTAGTAGAATACTAAACTAATTTGAAGCTTAAAGTAATCGCTTTTTTTAGCAAAATTGATCTGGCAATTGTATAGTAGATTTATATTAATAATAAAGTCCGAATACATATGAAAGGATTTTACTGATGAATCAATATGATACAGATGAAAACAAAGATAAATTCGAAGAACCGCCATTAGAGGATTTCTTGCCAAATGAAGAAGATGAATGGTTACGAGAAAAACAGATAAGGCGAAATTTAGTTGTAAAAAGAACCATTTCAGTTGGTGTAGCGATAGCATTAATAGTAAGCATGCTTCAAATTTGGCCGCAAGTCTTTAATTTATCATCGATTAATTTTTTACAGAAATCAGCTGAACTATCGAAACAGGAAGAGATTCAGAATTATAAGGAAGCCGTTGTTACTGTGCACGACCAGCATTCTAAAGGAACCGGATTCAATATATATAAAAATGGGTTAATCATTACAAATCACCATGTTGTCGATAACATGTATCCAATAACTGTCACATTCTCGAACGGAGACATTTTCCAAGCCACCATTTTACAATCATATCCCGACATCGATCTTGCCTTTTTACAAATTAATGGGGAACAATTACCCGCACTTTCTTTAAGTCAGCCTAATACATGGGCTGTTTCCGATCAAATTTATGTGATCGGCAATCCACTTTTGCACAATCAAATTGCGATTGATGGAGAAATACATGAGGGATCAGATAAAAATGGAGTTCTAATGCTCTCAGCACCGATATATAAAGGAAACAGCGGAAGTCCTGTTATTAATTTAGAAGGAAATGTGATTGGAGTTGTCTATGCATTATCTACGAAAGATCAAATAGGACTTGCCATTCCGATTGAGAAGGTGCTGGAGAAATTACCTGAGGGGTATTAATTTGTGCTGAAATGCTGTATAAAAGAATTTCTGATGAAGCAGCATTGAGACTATTTCTAATAATTTGTGTGAATAACTATTCACCTTGCAATGTCCATCCAGCATGGCTGCTTGGACTATTTCTACGCTTACCCTAATTGAAATGTCCGTCCAACACGGCTGCTTGGACTTTTTAAACGATTACCTTACTCGAAAAGTCCATCCAGCACAGCTGCTTGGACTTTTTCAACTCTTACCCACCTTGAATTGTCCGTCCAGCACGGCTGCTTGGACTTTTTAAACACTTACCCACTTTGAAATGTCCGTCCAGCACTGGTGCTTGGACTTTTTCAACGCTTACCCTACTTGAAATGTCCGTCCACCACGGCTGCTTGGACTTTTTCAACGCTTACCTACCTTGAAATGTCCGACCAATACTGTCTCTTGGACTTTTTGAACACCTACATACCTCATATCAGGAATACCCGCAGACAGCTCCTGGCTCTTCAAGTAGCCTTACCAACTTGCAATTCACTTTCTCACGTAAATCCTGTAATGTAAATAGCTCAAATGGAAAAAAACACTTATCACATAAAAGAGTGCGCTGCTTTTTCATGCAGCGCACTTAATAGGTAATAGAACTAAAGCAACTCATTTTCTTTGTTTAGAACTTATTATTAAAATGTCTTTGTTTAGTTCTGATTTTCCCTTAATTAATGTGTCTTACACTTATCATAAAGACCTTTTTCCTTAAGTACCTTAATCAATGTTTCTCCCATTACGGAAGGTGTATCAGCAACTTCAATTCCACATTCATTCATTACGCGGATTTTTTCATCTGCAGTACCTTTACCTCCTGAAATGATGGCTCCAGCATGTCCCATACGTTTTCCTGGAGGTGCTGTACGACCGCCAATGAAACCAACTACAGGTTTCGTCATATTCGCTTTTACCCATTCAGCAGCTTCTTCTTCAGCCGTTCCACCGATTTCCCCGATCATAATAACTGCATAAGTTTCAGGGTCTTCATTAAACGCCTTTAATACATCGATGAAGTTCGTACCGTTAACTGGGTCGCCACCGATACCTACAGCCGTAGTTTGACCGATTCCAGCTTGAGTTAATTGATGAACGGCTTCATATGTTAGTGTTCCAGAACGTGAAACAACCCCAACATGTCCTTTTTTATGAATATATCCTGGCATAATCCCAATTTTACATTCATCTGCCGTAATAACGCCCGGACAGTTAGGACCAACAAGACGAGTTTTCTTGCCTTCCATATAGCGCTTTACTTTTACCATATCCAGCACAGGAATATGTTCAGTAATACAGATGGCTAAATCAAGCTCTGCATCAACAGCTTCAAGGATCGCATCAGCAGCAAATGGAGCTGGAACATAGATGACAGAAGCAGTTGCGCCAGTAGCTTTGACAGCTTCAGAAACAGTGTTAAATACTGGTAAACCTTCTACTTCGGAGCCGCCTTTACCTGGAGAAGTTCCTCCGACAATTTTTGTACCGTATTCTAGCATTTGTTTTGTATGGAAAAGAGCTGTTGAACCAGTAATTCCTTGAACGATTACTTTTGTATCTTTGTTAATAAATACACTCACGTAAATTCCCCTTTCTGGTTTTCAAGTAACTGAAGCTTTTCAGTTATTACCCTACTAATGAAACGATTTTTTGTGCGCCATCAGCCATGGATTCCGCTGCAATGATTTCAACGTCAGACTCAGCAAGGATTTTCTTACCTAAATCAACATTAGTTCCTTCTAAACGAACAACTAAAGGCACCTTTAAACCAACTTGCTTTGCAGCTTCCACAACACCTGTTGCGATAACGTCACATTTCATGATTCCGCCAAAGATATTTACAAAAATACCTTTTACGTTTTGATCAGAAAGAATGATTTTGAAAGCCTCTGTTACTTTCTCTGCTGTAGCACCGCCGCCGACATCAAGGAAGTTAGCGGGATCTCCGCCGTAGTGCTTAACGATATCCATAGTTGCCATCGCTAATCCAGCACCGTTAACCATGCAGCCAATATTTCCGTCTAGAGAAATATAGCTTAAGTCATACTTAGAAGCTTCAATTTCTTTCGGATCTTCTTCTTCTAAGTCACGTAATTCTAGTATATCTTTTTGACGATAGAGAGCATTTGAGTCAAAGTTTAACTTCGCATCTAATGCCATGACTTTTCCATCGCCAGTAACGACTAAAGGATTAATTTCTGCAATGGAACAATCCTTCTCAATATAAGCTTGATATAATCCCATCATAAATTTAACAGCCTGTCCAACTAGCTTAGTTGGGATATTGATATTAAAGGCAATACGACGAGCCTGAAAAGCTGTTAAGCCAATGACTGGATCAATTTCTTCTTTAAAGATTTTTTCAGGTGTCTGTTCAGCTACTTCTTCAATTTCAGTACCGCCTTCTTCAGATGCCATAAGAACAACACTTGAAGTAGCACGGTCCAACACTAATCCAACATAATACTCTTTTTGAATATCGCAGCCTTCTTCAATTAGAAGTCGCTTAACTTCTTTCCCTTCCGGCCCTGTTTGGTGTGTCACAAGTGTTTTTCCTAAAATCTCAGCCGCATACATACGAACTTCTTCTAAATTTTTTGCAACCTTAACACCGCCAGCCTTTCCACGGCCTCCAGCATGAATTTGGGCTTTAACCACACATACTTCAGTTCCTAGTTCTTTTGCTGCTTCTACTGCCTCTTCAACTGTAAAAGCGACTTTACCGTTCGGAACAGAAACTCCGTATTGTCTAAGGACTTCTTTTCCTTGATACTCATGGATATTCATTGTTTTCCTCCTCTAGTTTAGAAAGCCTTATTTTTATACTAGGAAGCTATTCAAATAAACAAATGATAGCTTCCTTATTTTCCCATTATCAAAAACCATAGAGTGGTAATAAGATAATGCTCTTGATGCCCAATTCACCCTGTGAAACCATAGAGTGGTCATCAGATAACGCTCCTAATGCCCGTTTCCCACTGAAAAATCATAGAGTGGTCATCAGAATGCGCCCTGACGCCCGGTTCACCCTTCTAAAAGTAATTTTTCTGGGTCTTCGAGAAGTTGTTTCACTCTTACTAAAAAGCCGACTGCTTCTTTTCCATCAACAATGCGGTGATCATAAGAAAGAGCGATATACATCATCGGTCTAATTTCGATTGTTTCATTATCAATCGCAACAGGTCGGT
Source organism: Bacillus sp. JJ1532 (assembly GCF_036965085.1). Taxonomy (NCBI): domain Bacteria; kingdom Bacillati; phylum Bacillota; class Bacilli; order Caryophanales; family Bacillaceae; genus Bacillus; species Bacillus sp. JJ1532. The sequence continues at coordinate 17,867 of NZ_JBALOW010000052.1, read as the reverse complement.
TTTGGATTGAATGCATTCCCAAAATTCCTACTTGTGGCGCATTTAATATTGGTGTTGATAATAATGAACCAAATGTGCCCCCATTTGTAATGGTAAATGTTCCACCTTGCATATCTCCTAATGTAAGCTTAGAATCTCTAGCTTTCTTTGCTAAATCTCCAATTTCTCTTTCAATTTCAGCAAAGTTTAAACGGTCGGCATCTCTTACGACAGGAACGACTAATCCACCCTCAGTAGAAACAGCAACTCCAATATCATAGAATTTTTTCGCAACAATTTCATCGCCTTGAATTTCTGCATTCAGTAAAGGATAAGCTTTAAGAGCACCTACAACTGCTTTCGTAAAGAAGGACATGAATCCTAATTTCACATCATTTTGTTTTAGGAAATCATCTTTTCTTTTCTTTCTTAAATTCATAATCGCGGTCATATCAATTTCATTGAATGTTGTTAACATCGCCGCAGTGTGCTGAACTTCTACAAGACGTTTAGCAATCGTTTGACGTCTGCGAGTCATTTTAATTCTCTCTACTGGTTTGCTATCAGCAATAGTTGGCTGTTGTACTGCCGGTGTAGCTGCCGGAGATGGTTTTGCTGCAGGTGCTTGTGTTGATGGTTCATAATTAGATACATCCTGTTTACGCACCCTGCCTAATGGATCCACTGCAGCCACTTGATTTAAATCAATGCCGTGCTCTCTCGCATATTTTCTTGCAGCAGGAGAAGCAACTACATCACTTGAAACAGCAGGTGTTGGCTCTGATTTTTCTTCAGCAACTTCTATTGGTTCATTTTGACCGCTTTCAGAAGGTGAAGGGGCGCTGCCTTGGCTGCCTTCGCCAATAATCGCAACTGTTTCTCCTACATTGACAGTGTCCCCTTCTTCTTTCAATCTTTCTTGTAATACCCCATCGTACTCAGAAATAATTTCTACATTTACTTTGTCAGTTTCAAGCTCAAGTATATAATCACCTTTTGCGACCGTTTCACCAGGCTGTTTTAGCCATTGTGCAATGGTACCCTCTGTAATCGATTCTGCTAATTCAGGAATTTTGATCTCTGCCATTTTTCACACATCCCCTTTTGTAAATGTCTAGTTAGTAGAACTTACCTTTTCTTTTGCCGGTGTAAAGACATTGTTAATAATTCTTTGTTGTTCTTTTTTATGAACGAGCGGATCTCCTTCAGAAGGACTCGCCATATCCGGGCGGCCGTTATAGGAAACTTGTACATCATTCGGCATCAGTTGTTGTAAGCGTGGAGCGATATATGTCCATGCGCCCATATTTTTTGGTTCTTCTTGGGTCCAGATGACTTCTTTTAGATTTTTATATTTTTTTAATAGATTCTTAATTTCCTGTTCAGGGAAAGGATATAATTCTTCGATTCGAATAATATCCAGCCAGTCGAATTGGTCTACATCTGTTAAAGTATCTGAAAGCTCAACCGCTAAGCGGCCAGATGTAAATACGATTCTCTCCACTTTTTCTGGTTCTTTGCCTAGACCTGGCTGCTCAACAATCGGCTGGAATTCTCCATTCGTGAATTCTTCCAGATAAGCTGCGGCTGAGGCATGGCGTAATAAGCTTTTTGGTGCCATTAATACAAGTGGTTTTACCTCATCTGAAAGAAGCATGGCTGCCTGTCTTCTTAATATATGAAAATATTGAGCGGATGAAGATAGATTCGCTACAGACCAATTATTCTCAGCAGCAAGCTGGAGAAAACGTTCTAATCTTGCACTTGAATGTTCAGGACCTTGACCTTCATAGCCATGTGGCAATAACATGACAATCCCTGATGTTTGTCCCCATTTCGCTTTCCCAGCCGAAATAAACTGGTCTAGAATAACTTGGGCTCCATTTGCAAAATCTCCAAATTGCGCTTCCCATAACACAAGTGTCTCTGGAGAAATCACATTATATCCATATTCAAAGCCTAAAATTGCAGCTTCAGATAATACACTATTATGAATAGCAAAGGATGCATTTGAAGTACTCAGTGTATGCATTGGGCTATATTTCTCCCCCGTTTTTTCATCTGACAGCACGATATTCCGATGGGAGAAAGTTCCACGCTCAGAATCTTGGCCTGTCAGCCTGATCGGAGTTCCATCCTTCAAAATAGACGCGAAAGCTAATGCTTCTGCATGTGCCCAATCAATTTTCCCTTTGTTGTTAAAAACATCAAGCCTGCGCTCTAATATTTTTTTCAGTTTTCCAAACACATTGAAGTTTTCCGGCCATTCTAAAAGCTCCTCATTAATTTTCGTTAAGCTCGCCTTATCAACGGTCGTATCTACTTTTGTCACCTGTTTATTTTCAAGTGACAATATCTCCTCAAGAGTCTTACTTTCTTCTTGGGTTTTATCCATATTTTCATAGGCTTTTGCAAAGTTTGCCAAAGTATTCGTTTCAATGGCAGCTATTTGTTCTTCTGTTAAGGACTTTTCATTTAAAAGCTGTTGCTTATAAACTGCCGTTATCGTTGGATGTTTACGTACGATTTGGTACATAACTGGATTCGTAGCCATTGGTTCATCCATTTCGTTATGGCCAAGACGTCTGTAACCAATTAAATCGATTAAAATATCTTTGTTAAAAGTTTGGCGGTATTCGAAAGCCAACCGAATAACAGAAAGTGTAGCCTCTGGAGCATCCGCATTTACATGAAAAATCGGAATATGAAAACCTTTCGCCATGTCGCTTGAATATCTTGTTGATCTGGAATCTTCACTTTCAGTCGTGAAACCAATCCGGTTGTTAGCAATAATATGGATCGTACCACCGGTTTGATAGGCAATTGTACTTGAATAGTTAAGGGTTTCAGCTACAACTCCTTGACCTGGAAAAGCAGCATCCCCATGCACTAAAACAGCTAACGCTTTTGTGACATCCTGTTTTGGATATCCTTTTTCAGAACGATCCTCTTGAGCAGCTCTTGTATAGCCTTCTACTACTGTTCCCGCAATCTCTAAATGACTTGGGTTATACGCTAATGTTACATTTATTTCTTTATCATTGATTCTTCTTTTCTTTACAGCACCAGCATGATACTTTACATCACCAGTTGTACTTAATGTTCGATTTCGATCGAAATCATTTGGCTCCCATTTCGAATGCTGGAATTGTGAGAAAATCGCATCATATGGTTTTTCTAAAACATGGGCAAGTACATTTAGCCGCCCTCTATGTGCCATAGAAATCATTACATCTTGCATTCCATCCTCTGCACCTAAAGCAACGATTTCATTAATTGCAGGAACTAATGTTTCCAATCCTTCAACAGAAAAACGCTTTTGCCCTACATATGTTTTTTGAAGAAATTGCTCAAAGCCCTCTGCTTCATACAAATTTGTTAGTAGATCAGATTTTTGAACTTCCGTAAATTTCTTATTAAGAAAACCATTTTCTAATTTGTTTTGGAGCCATTTTCTTTCTTCAGGTTCGATATGCTGAATTTCAACCCCAACAAAGCCCGTATATACCTCTTTTAAATATTGTATGGCTTCTAATCCATTAGATAATTTGCCGCTCATTTCCGGACAAATCATTTCTACTGGGACTTCTCTTACATCATTTTCTGTTAGCCCATAGGAAGACAAGGAAAGCATTTCAGTTGGTTCTTGTTTCTCTAATGGATAAATATCTGCTTGTAAATGGCCCATTGCACGGATGTTTTCAGCCAATTTCAATACATTCACAAGTGCTTTCATTTTATTTAACACAAGTGAAGGCGATACGTTTTGCTGAGGTTGCTCGGCATTGTTGCCACCTTGCATTTCAGGTGCTCCCCATTTAGCAAACAACGCTCTTAAGCTCTCATCTACTAAAGTCATATCTTCTAAATACAAATCATACTGTTCTAATAAATAGCCAAGATTTGGGCCATGGAAGTCACTCCATGGATTTCCACTATATGTTTCTCGCATCTATTTTCCCTCCTAAAATTGTAGGCAAATAGTTTTTATAATTGGCAAATCTACTGTTTTTTTATAGTAATCCAACCCATTTCCAATAGGTTAAGCTGAAAATGATAATTAAGATATAGCCGATGATTGTAATTGGAAGACCAGATTTTAAAAGGTCTTTCGATGTAAATGTTCCTGTACCATATGCAAGCATATTTTGTGGAGCACTTACAGGTAATAAGAAACCAAAGCTAATCACGAATTGCTGAATTAATACAAGCCCTGGACCATTAAAGGATGTTGGCTCCATCGCGACTACAAGGGCAATAACAATTGGGATAAAAGCTGATGATAAGCTTGTTGCACTTGCAAACCCTAAATGAATTAAGATGTTAAATAAAGATAGAATCATAATAATGTAAACAAGCGGCATACTTGTTAAGCCTAAAGCTTCTAATGTAACTGATGACAGCCATGATGCACCTTGTGTATCCAATAATACTGTTCCTAATGAAATTCCAATTGCGAAAACGATTAAAGTGCCCCATGGAATTTTTTTCTCAACTTCTTTCCATGTATAAATACCTATTCCAGGTATAAGCATAATCGCTACCGCAATTAGAGTAACTGTCGTCGAATCGAATGGATGAAGAATTCCCTCAGTTGACCAAAAGAACAATAAAAATACTGAAATAATAATGAGTTTTAATTCTTTAGTTGAAAGCTTCCCTAATTCTGCCAGCTTACTGGCAATTACTTCTTTTCCACCTTGAAATTCTGATACTTCAGGCTTAATGAGTTTAATCATCACAAAGAAAAGAACGATTGACATAAGCAATGACCATGGTGCAGCATAAAGGAACCATTCACCCCAAGTGATATTTATACCAAATGCTTTTTCCATAAATCCTAAGGCAACCATATTTTGTGCTGCGGCCGTTTTGATCCCTATATTCCAAATGGAGATGGCTTGAACAGCCGTAATCATTAATAAAGCCGCGAATCTACTATTCTTCTGCAGTCCGAATGCCGCGATGATTCCCATAAGAATCGGGACGGTTGTACCAGCTCGTGCTGTTGCACTAGGTACGAATAAAGCAAGAACGATACTAACAAGAATCGTTCCAATGACTAAGCTGGTTGTTTTCGTTCCAACCTTGGACATTATGAAAAGCGCTGTCCGCTTATGCAACCCTGTTATTTCCATTGCAGCAGCTATAAATAATGCTCCTCCAACAAGCCCAACTGCTGATGAGCTAAATCCACCTAAGGCCAGTTTCAAAGCCCCTTTACTCGTATATAATGTCGATGGATCATCGATGGTCGGTGCCAAACCAATAGAAAGCGTAATAAGACCAACAATAATGGCGGCGCTTACTGGAAATGACACAGCTTCTGTCACCCAGAGAATGACTGCAAAAGCCAATATAGCGAGAGCTCTTTGACCAGCGATTGGCAGACTTTCAGGGTTTGGAAGTAAAATAATAATAAAGAAAGCTGCAAATGCTAGAATAATGGATACCAATTTTTTCTTGTCCAATTGAAATCCCCCCTTATGTTTCTACAATATTATTGTAATATACAATTCTATTATGAAAACGCTTTATAAAGTTTCGTAACGCTTACATTAGTTACATAAGTCGAAACTTCCAAATAGGCATTTCACAGGCAAAGCTGCCAATGACAGCTTTGCCTATATTATTTTACGATATGGATAGGATTCCCTAATGCCACTTCTGCTGTTTCCATGACAATTTCTCCTAGCGTTGGATGAGCATGGATGGTTAAAGCAAGATCCTCTGCTGTTAAGCCAGCTTCTATTGCTAATGCAATTTCTGCAATCATATCCGAAGCATTCGCACCGATAATTTGTCCCCCAATTACCATGTCATTATCTGCTCTAGTAATCAGCTGTACAAAACCTTCCGTCTGATTTAGTGCAATGGCTCTACCGTTAGCAGCGAATGGAAACTTAGAAACTTTCGTATCAATTCCAGCGTTTTTAGCGCTTTCTCCGGAATGACCAACAACTGCAATTTCTGGCTCTGAAAATACGACAGCAGGAATGCATGTATAATCTACAATAGCTTTCTCTCCCGCGATTGCTTCAGCAGCTATTTTCCCTTCATACGAAGCTTTATGAGCAAGCTGCGGACCTGAAACGATATCCCCTATCGCATAAATGTGAGGGACTGAAGTTCGGCATTGGTTGTCCGTTTTGATCAAACCCTTCTCACCTATTTCTACACCGGCCTCAGCTAAACCGATCTTATCTGTATTAGGTTTTCTACCTACACTCACAAGCAAATAATCCGCTTCAAATACTCTTTTTTCTCCATTTACTTCACAAGTGACCTCTACACCATTTTCTGTTTCCTTGGCACCTTCTACGATTGCCTTCGTAAAGATGTCAACCCCTTTTTTCTTAAGGTTCCGTTTGACAATAGAGGTTGCTTTTTTATCGATCCCATTAAGGATTTCACTTTGCCCTTCTAATATTGTCACCTTTACACCAAAATTAGCGTATGCTCCTATAAGTTCTACACCAATCACACCGCCGCCAACAACGACCAAGCTCTTAGGAATTTCTTGTAAGTTTAGTGCACCTGTCGAGTTAATAATTCTATTAGAAAATTTCATAGTCGGAAGTTCAACTGGACGAGATCCTGTTGCAATAATCGCATTTTTAAAGCGGATGTTTTTTTCACCTTCTACACTATTAATCTTTACAGTATTAGCGTCCACAAATGTAGCTGTCCCCTTCTCAATTTCCACTTTATTCCCTTTTAGAAGAGCTCCAACTCCACCTGTCAGCTTGTTGACAACGCTTTCTTTGAATGCCTGAACTTTTGAAAAATCTACTTCAATGTTAGGTACAGAAAGACCGAATACTTCTAAATTTTGTGCTTGTTGAAAATGATGGGCAGACGTTATTAATGCTTTAGACGGAATACAGCCTACATTTAAACAAACCCCGCCTAGGTTTTCTTTTTCTACGATTGTCACTTTTTGTCCGAGCTGTGTAGCACGAATTGCTGCCACATATCCCCCTGGTCCCGCACCAATTACAATTGTGTCTGTCGAATGAAGATCATTTCCCTTCATTTTTCCCCCTCCTAGATGTTCGAATGATCATTATGAGTGATATCTCTTCATTATGAAAAGCTTCAATATAAAGCCTTCCAATTCTATTAATGTCAAAAGTAAGATTTCACTCATGTAAATAATGAATAGAATATTCTTTCCCTCTTAATGTAATCATTAAACTGTTTTTTTACTATATTACGAAAGTAAAGTAAGTAATTTGTAATTATCGAAACTAACAGTATTCCTAAAGATTTGCTCAGTATTTCACTTACTTTAATTACATAACTTTCTTTAATTTTATTAAATCGAACAACATATGATTGGTTTGTAAGAAATAGCCGGCTTAAATTTATATCAACATTTGTGAAATGATTCACAATTAAAAAACCCTGGTTACAGTATGGTTGCCCAACTACCATATAACAAACATATTAATATAATCTTTTATCAAGTCTAATTCGATCAAACGTAACTATTATTACAAACTTGTAAATCTTTTATTAAATAAATACAGTTCAAAAGTATTATTCTATTATCCTATTTTTCTGAACATGAAATATATTTTTAATTTTTCTTTTTTCACTAGGCAATTATATATGTGAAAATGGAAGTTATTTGCTATCTAACAATTTCAAACACGAGTTTTCACCCATTTCTTCTAGTTTACCCACTATTAACCCTCTATTAAAAGTGAGTTAACACTCAAGTACTATGCTAGGTTTGTAAACTACTTTAGGAGGGAATTTAAATGAAAAAGAAATCAATTAAAAAGAAACTGATCCCGTTTGCTGTAGTATCATCCATCGCACTTGGAAGTCTTGTTGGAAGTTTTTCAGCTCCAGTGGCTGATGCGAAGTCTAATAATGGTCAAAATAATGGCATTGCCAAAAATGTAATTTTCATGGTTCCAGACGGATATTCTGCCTCATATGCAACAAACTACCGCTGGTTTAAAGGTGAAGAGACTATTTTAGATTCTATGCTAGTTGGGATGCACCGTACATATTCGGCAAATACAGAAGTAACGGACTCTGCAGCAGCTGGGACAGCCATGGCAACTGGAGTCAAAACAAATAATGGCATGATTAGCACAACTCCAGACGGCAAAGAGTTAAAAACTATTCTTGAAGCGGCTGAAGAAGCTGGTAAAGCATCTGGCTTAGTAGCAACTTCAACAATCACTCATGCAACTCCTGCTGTATTTGCTTCACACGTTGCTTCACGTGCAAATGAAGCTGACATCGCACCGCAATTGTTGGAAAATGGTGTTGATGTAATTCTTGGAGGCGGGAAAAAGTATTTTCCAGAGTCCTTATTAAATGAAGCTAAAGCACAGGGCTATCAATTCGCTTCGAATAAGGAAGAACTTGCTGATGTGAAAAAATCAGACAAGCTAATCGGGCTATTCGCTGAAGATGGCATGGCTCCAGAGTTGGATCGTGATGAGACCGATCAACCAAGCCTTGCAGACATGACAGAATCAGCATTAGATGCTCTTAAGCAAGATAAAGACGGTTTCTTTTTAATGGTTGAAGGAAGCCAAATTGATTGGGCTGGCCATGATAATGATGCGGCTTGGGCAATGAAAGATAGCGAAGCGTTTGAAATGGCAGTTGCAAAAGCCGTTGATTTCGCGAAAAAAGATGGAAACACATTAGTAGTCGTTGCTGGTGATCATGATACTGGTGGCATGTCAGTCGGCGGTTACGGCAAGGGCGATGCAAAACTAGAGGTATTGCGTCAAGTTACGGCTACAGGGGATTTTATGGAAAGCAAACTAAATGCTGACCGCAGTAATGTCAAAGAAATCATTAAACAATATACAAACCTTGACTTAACAGATGCTGAAGCAGAAAGAATTAAAACAGCAAAAAGTCCATCAATGGCTATAAACCAGATTGTTTCTGAACGTGCCATCGTTGGATGGTCAAGCACTGGACACACAGGTACTGATGTTCCTTTATATGCATTCGGACCAGGCTCTGATTTATTTAGAGGGTTGCACGAAAATACTAATCTGCCTGTCTTAATGGGAGAAGCTATGAAGATTAAGTTTACTCCTGGAAAGTAAAAATTAAATAATTTTTCATCTGAAAAGGAGCTGTGGACAAAACAGCTCCTTTCGTTCATTTTAAAGTGGAATTATCACAAAATTACTGATATCCGCATCCAAATTTTCTAGGAAACCCAGTTAAGTAAATATGATAGGTTCGGCCTTCTATTATAAAAATGGCGTAATTAAGTGTTCATTCTCAGGGACAGTTTGGAAAACCGTAATTGGCCGCCCAACTGCCAGATACTCTAATTCTTCTCTTAAATAACCAATCTCATTTAAATAATTCAAATATTTCTTCGTTGATATACGTGATAAATCAACTTCCTTTGCTATATCTTCTGTTGAAAAATGCCCTTTTTGATCCACGACAAGAAGGAGAATCTTTTTCAGTGTTATTTTTGATAATCCTTTCGGCACTGTTGCAGCAAGTTTATTTCCATCAGGAATTAAGGGCGATGGACCTCTTTCATTTATTAATATTTGATCTAGCGTATCCTGATCTGTCTTTTCTAACTCTGTCGTTAATGAATGATATTGAAGAAACTTCTCTATCGCCAATTTAAATCTTTCATACGAAAACGGTTTAATTAAGAAATCAATCACACCATATTCTAATGATTTCTTAATTGTAGGTATGTCATGTGCTGCTGTTATCATAATAATTGGTACAGAGAGCTGTTTTTGACGTACCTCTTGTAAAAAATCAATTCCTGTTTCTCCAGGTAAGTAAACATCAAGTAAAATTAAATCCGGTATATCCTCATTAATTATTTTCCATAATTCATCAATTCTGCCAACAGTTGCAACAATTCGAAAACCTCCGAAACGCTCAAGATATTGTTGATTGATCATGGCAACCATTGGGTCATCCTCAACGATGATGACTTTAATCATGTAAGCTCCTCCATTTATACGGCACTTCCATTCGAAAAATACTTCCAGTCCCTACTTTTGATTGTACATCCACAATCCCATGATATTGTTTGACAATTGATTGAACGGCATCCAACCCATACCCTCTCGTTCCACCTTTAGTCGAAAAGCCTCTTTCAAATATCTTTTCTATGAGGGCCTTCTCCATACCTACGCCTGAATCTTGGACTTCAAACAAGATCACTTCCTCCTCTTCATCATAATGCAGAAAAAGCGACACTTGTTTTTCCTTTGCAGTTGCTACAGCATCTTTCGCATTATCTAGTAAGACTCCCATCGATAATAGCAAATCATGAAGCATCTCACCCATTTTCATGTACGGAAAGTGAGAATCTGAATCGATCGTTAACTTGACACCTTGCTCTTTTAATTCACTCGTTTTTCCTAGTAAAAAACCTGCTACTGCCGGGCTTTTTATTTTATCGGTAACAAACCCAATTTCTCTGTGATAATCAGCATTTAATACGCGAATAAAATGAGAAACATCATCATATTTTTTCAATTCAATTAATCCTAAAATGGTATGTAATTGATTCATAAATTTATGGTTTTGAGCACGCAAAGAATCAATAAATTGCTCTGTACCGCTAAGTTGACGAATAAGCTGCTGCATTTCTGATTGATCACGTAAAGTAGCTACTGCACCATATATCTCTTCATTTATATAAATGACCTTTATATTTACGATTAGCTCTGATTGATTAACGACTACTACTTGATTGGAAATTGATTTTCCAGCCGTGAATACTTCTTTAAAAAACAACGAAAAAATATCCTTATCGAGGTACGCATCTTTCTTGTAATCACCAGTAAACTTTGCCTTCTCCATAAGCTGTATAAAATTAAAATTATGTAAAAGGATTCTTCGATCTGGGGTTACAGCAATAATCCCTTCGCTTACTGAATCGATAATAATATCACGTTCTTTAACATTTGCCACGATCTGCTGAGGTTCAAGCCCTAATAATAATTTTTTTAATTGATGTGCTAAATAAATTGCTCCTAATAGACCCACGAATAGTCCAAATCCTAAACCAAAATAGAGAGTTTGCTGAGCATCCCAAAGGGCTTGATTAACGGTTTCCTGTACAATGCCAACACATACAATTCCAACTTGCTGCCCTTTTTCATTCCAAATCGGTGTAAAAAAGCGTGTCCCTTCTCCTAAAATCCCTTTTTGTTTTGAAAAATGCTCAGTACCATTCAATGATTGTTTAGCATCTTCAATATTTGAAAATGGTTGTCCAATGATATTAACATGTGGATGTGATTTGCGAATAAGATCATTATTGAGAACAACAACAAAGCTTACATCTGTCGATTCCACTACTTCCATTGCATATTTTTGAATGTCTGGGCTATTTGAATTTTTAACAACTTCATTTATGACACGGGGATCTTTAGCTACCATTCTAGCAACATTCATTAACTTTTCTTTTACAATATTATGTTCCCTCTCTATCACATAATGGTGTAAAAGTACTGCTGATGCTGTCAATGAAACTAAGACTGACATTAAAACCAATAATGCCGTCATTTTTTTCAGTGTTAATTTAGTTAGCCATTTATTTTCAATCATTATCAATTCCCTTCCAATACATCTTTGTTTCTATTTTAACACGTTTCGACATTTTTCTTAAATCATGTTGGGAACACGAAAAAAGCTATTCACCAGCGTGAATAGCTTCAGCCTGTAGAAAAACCTCCATTTGGATGGATTTTACAAGTTTTTATTTTTATATTAAATAGCAACCTATCGATTTGAGTAAGATGGGAAAACAAAATAAAAAATTACAAGACTATTTTATTGCCTTTTAAATCTTTCTATTTTTCTTAAAGTCTTTTTATCACCTAGTAGGCGAAATAAGGCAAGACAAGGTGAACAGTTAGCTTCGAAAATCCAAATTTTTTTATTTTTATCAATCCCAATATCTAATCCAAAAATTCGATGTCCTGGATAAATGCTGGATAACCTCTCGGCTGTAAGTAGGGTTATTTCTTCAATTCTTTTTATTAATTTAGTTGGATTAACATTTTTTATATTTGATTTTTCCAATGCGTTTTGAACAGTCATTACTTTTTGGGCCACATTTGTAATAAAATACCCCTTCAATGCTACTTTTGCTGCCATTCCGGTTACCACCCATGTTGCATCTTCTGTCTTTCTTTGAACCATTACTCTTAGGTCAAAAGGAAAATTATTAATTTTAGCTAGATTAATAGCCTGCTGTACTATGTTTTCTCGTTTAACTAAATTACTTTTTATAGCTCTAAATGTTTTCATTCTTCCATAAATAATACGCTTGTGCCCCTCTGAACGGAACTCATACAAGTCTTTATCAATCGTTTTAATTTTAATTAACCCGTTTCCAAAACGCCCCCTATTAGGTTTAACAATAACTTGCTGATGTCGCTCCATAAGCCCCCAAAAGTTATCCTCATTCAACATCATTGTTTCTGGTAAAAAATTTTTTAATTGATCATCCAGAATTAGAGTCTTATGTTGGTCCACTTTTCCGTAAGAGACTTTCAACAGTACTCACACTCATTTCCGTTGTTTTTCCTTATGATATTCATTATTCTTCCTCCCTCTTGTATTTGTGACTAAAAATAAATAATAAAAGGAGGTCCAAGAAAATGGAAAAAACGGACTATGAAAAAATGCAATTTTAAATCAGATTGGTAAATTAGCCGCTTCAGCTTGTTCACCTCTGAATACCTTATTACAGAAGTACGATTCCAATGAAAAAGTAAGAAACAAAATTTCTACTCTGTCCTTCTAGAAAAAAAGTTAGGTTTATTGGGAAATGTATTTCTAAAATTTATGGAGGTGAAAAATAAATGGGTGTAAAAGTTATCCAAATCGCTTTGTCAGGTGCTCAAATAGACTGTCAACCATTTACGCTTCAGGGTTTTTTTACAGTGAACGGCGTTGGAGTTTCAGGAGTTCCAATCACACTCACTATAACGAGTCCGGCAACGGTTTCTCCAACTTTAGTTACGACAGGTGCAGGTGGTGCTTTTAGCGCTACAGTAACTACTCCAGTACCTGGACAAGCTGTCACCATTACTGCTACCTCGGCTGCAGTGGATGGACTTCCTTCCGTATCCCAGAGTGCAACTTTTACTTGCTCACTATAACAACAAAAAGAGGCTTATACAGCCTCTTTCAGACTGTAGACAAACTCTAAGAAATTCGAGATTCTCTACAGTCTTTTTTCATTTATAATAAATATTAAGAGAAAAGAGATATTTTGAGGTGACGGATTATGATGACGAGAAACAATAATACTGAAAGAGACCAATTAGAAGTGATCGCAATTGACCAACTTGTACCAGAAGATCATTTAGTTCGTAAAATTGAAGCAGCTATTGATTTCTCTTTCATTTATCCATTAGTTGAAAATCTCTATTCAACACTAGGTCGTCCGAGTGTTTATCCTGCAGTATGTATTTGGTATTCGTTTTATGCGACAAACCATTAAAGAAATTGAAACAAACGTAGCTTATGTTAGTTCCTAGGCTTTGGTTTTTATACAGAGGTTCCTCACTTCTCTACCTTTGGTAAGAATTATGAACGTCGTTATAAAGAAACCGATTTATTTGAACAAATCTTCTACCGAATTTTAATAGAGATTACAGACAAGGACCTATTGAGCGCAAATCATGTATTTATTGATTCAACTCATGTTAAGGCTAGTGCTAATAAACGTAAATTTGAAAAGAAAATCGTAAGAAAAGAAGCTCGAGCTTACGATCGAAGCTTCAGGCTGAATTAAATCAAGACCGTGTAGATAATAGAAAGAAACCTTAACTGTGGCAGCTAAAGCAGCCTATAAGACTCCTGCGATCTGCAACTTTCTTTTAGAAAATGGGATTACGCCTGCACTTCCTTATACTAGACCAAAAACAAAGGAAGGCTTTATGCGTAAACATGAATATGTTTATGATGAGCACTATGACTGCTATATCTGTCAGCAAGGAGAGATATTATCGTAAAGAATCAATTGAACGGGTCTTTGCGGATGCAAAAGAAAAGCATGGAATGCGGTGGACAACCTTAATGGGAATAAAAAAATTGTCCATGCAGGCGATGCTTACTATTGCTTCAATAAATCTTAAGAAATTAGCCAATTGGACTTGAATCAGTCCAGAAATGTCTTAAAATATCAGATCAATAGATAGTCAAACTCTATTTCTTATTGATTTTTGATGAAAAATAAAAAGGCATTTGGGAATAAGAGCATTCCCAAATGCCTTTTGTCGTCAATCTGAAGCTATTCACCAGCGCGAATAGCTTTTCCTAATATTTTCTAACTAAAAACATTTTCAACAAATATTTGGACAATGAGTGCCGCTGTTACAATCCTTAAAATCGGTTTTACGTATTGTGGTTTCAATTTTTCAGCAATCCTGACACCAATTTGTGCACCTGAAAGAGATCCTAATAGCAGCGCCAATGTAACCGGCCAAATGACTTTTCCAGTGGCGATATAGGTAATGGCTGCCCCAAAACAACTTGAAAAAGTTGCAAGGCGGACCAGTCCGACTGCACGAATATAAGCGATATTTAAATAGCCAAATAAATAAAGCATCATTGTCCCTTGACCAGGTCCAAATAGACCATCATAAATTCCAATACTGTAAAGTCCCGGCGCACTTATTTTGTTGAATTTTAAAGGCTTCTCACCGGTAAAATTCCCTTTTCCTATAAATGAAACGATTAAAGCAAATAATAGGAGAACAATCGCAACAATATACATGTTTTTTCCTGAAATCCATGATGCAATAGAACCCCCAGTGATTCCGCCGCTAATACTGACTGGAATGATCCAATAGCATTCCTTTAGGGAGATTTCCTTCTTTTTAAGCAAGTAGAAAAAGCTTGAAAACGAACTAACGGTATTTGATACTTTATTAGCCGCAATCGCCGAATGAACAGGGATCCCCATAATCAACATGGCTGGCAGGTTGATTAATCCTCCGCCCCCTGCCAATGTCCCTAATGTCGTAGCACATATTCCAATAAAAAACAGAATAACATATTCCATCATTTACCACCCCTTTATTAAGTATATGATCAAATTCTCGATAAATAAATTTAAAGTTATTTATGAAAGTTAATAAGGATTACTTATCATAGAAATATACTTAATAAAGCGGCATGTGCAATTAAATTTGATTTCAAGGAACATATGTTCTATGATGAATTTATAAAGGGATGGGGGAAATTACAATGAGGCCAATTCTTTCAAAAGATATAAGTATTCAAGCTTTTAGTGATTATTATTGGCTAAAAGAAGAGCTACAAGTCTTCTATAGAGAACATCAATTAAGTGCATCAGGCTCAAAGCTAGAGATTGCTGACAGAATCGAAACTTTTCTTCAAACAGGAGAAATAAAAAAACCTCCAAAGCAAAAAAAAGGTCATATGAAAGCTGAAACAGAAACCCTATTAAGTCTTGATACGGTTATCAAAGAAAATCATCGATGCAGTCAACATGTTAGAGCCTTTTTTAAGACTGTCATAGGTCCCAAATTTCATTTTTCTACATTTATACAAAACTATTTTAAAAATAATATCGGGAAGACTTATCGTGATGTAGTAGATGCTTGGCATGAAGAAGAAGCACGTAAAAAAGTTCCATCCTATAAGAAAAAAATCGCTCCTCAGTTCGAATACAATCAGTTTGTTCATGACTTTTTCGCTGATCCAAAGAACGGAGGAAAAAGTCGTCAAGAAGCGATTGAAGCGTGGAACCATATAAAAAAACTGCCTGGGAGCAATAAATATACTCCTTTTTAATGATAAAAAGGATTATCTTATATTATTTAATTCCTTATTGATTAAACATTGGGTTTAACCGTACATCCTGCCATATCTCCATTTGCTCAAACATCCCTGCTAATTGTAGCAGTAAATCTTCCCTGCCTCTTGCTGCCATCACCTGTACTCCAATTGGCAAGCCATCCTTAGTTAGGTGTAGAGGCATGGACATAGCTGGCTGTCCAGTAAGGTTTGCAAGCTGGGTAAAAGGTGTTCGCATAAGGTTTTCCTCAGCAAGTTTATCTACAATCCCTACTTTCTTCAATAACCCGCCAGCACCTAATCTTCCTGCGATGTTTATTAATAGTTTTTCAGAAGATGTGGGATCTAGCTCACCAATTTTTGCTGGCGGAAAGGCTGTAGTTGGGGTTATATATAAATCATAAGTTTCATGAAAGACTTCCATTTTGTAAGCAGCCACATCCCATTCTCTTAAACTAAGGACAAATTCTTCCGCAGTTGTAGCTTTACCTAGCAGTCCTAATAACCATGTAGTTGGTTCAACATCTTGAATTGTCGCTTTTCTTCCAAGGATTTCTTCTAGGGAAGATATGATTGCGGCCGTTTCACCAAAATACATGGTTAAATAGCTTTTGGCGATTTTCTTTCCATCAACGGGAGCATCAATTTCTTCTATTCTATGTCCCATTGATTCAAGTGCTTTAACAGCTTTCCAAACCGCCTCTTTACAGTCAGCGTGGACTCTAGTTCCAATGGGTGACTGAACCGAAAATGCAATGCGAAGCTGTTGATCTATAGGTGTTTGTGCGGCTTGAAGATAATTCCCGCTAAATGGCGGCGCATGGAAAGCGGCAGTTTTTTCATATATTGATAACTCATCCAACATAGCTGCACTATCCCTTACCGATCGGGTTAATACATGCTCTACTGAGGCTCCCTGCCAGCTCCTTCCCATTTTTGGCCCCACCGGTGTTCTTCCCCTTGTTGGTTTTAACCCAAATAATCCGCAATAAGCAGCTGGAATCCGAATAGATCCACCCCCATCATTTGCACCGGCAATGGGGACCATTCCTGAAGCAACTGCCGCACCTGATCCCCCGCTAGAACCGCCCGGAGTAAAGTTCTCATTCCATGGATTCCGTGTGGCTCCATAATGCACGGGTTCGGTTACTGCCACCAATGCAAACTCAGGAACATTCGTTTGACCCAAAAATACAGCTCCTGTTTTTCTTAATTGTGATACATACAACGAGTCCATTTCAGCTCGATAGCCTTCGAAAGCTTTTGAACCTAATGTAATAGGCTCTCCTTTAATTTCTTGACTAATATCCTTTAACAGCATTGGGACACCCGCAAACAAACCGATTTGCTCTCTGTCCGCATCTTTCCGAGCTTGTTCATACATATTATGAATAACCGCATTGGCCTTCGGATTTAAGGAGTCTATCGTTCGAATCGCCTCCTCCACCACCTCAATCTTCTTTACCTCTTTTTTCTTAACGAGCTCGGCCAAACCAAGTCCATCATAATCTTTATATTTGAACCCTAACATACTAATTCCCCCCTTTGGATATTACTCAGTCAGTTCTGTATTATTTGTCCAAATAAATGCATTAACTGCATGTGTTAAGGCATCTATTCCAGTTGTTGGAGTCAAATGAGGCGGCAAATTGATATTTAATAATGGATCCATAACTGATAATGCGGAACTAAAGGCATATCATTAATTGCATATTTTTCACTCGTTCTACTGCCTGTTCCGACAGACGCATCTGTTACTTTCACTCCCTATTCCAGATGTCGTTGGGATTGTAAAAGTGAAAGAAATGGTTTTTCGAACTTTCAACAATTCACCATTCATTTGAGGAATTGTTTTATCAGGTCTTGCTATAAGAGCCACCACCACTTTAGTCATATAATTCTTATTATTTATGTGTATTTCCTTTATTCTAGAACAATCTGCTTATTTGGTTTGACTCAGGTGCAAATGGAGACCGAATAATACAATTTCAACAGTTAGTGGACAACTTTCAGCACTTTTCCATAAACCAGTCCATTAAACCTGGGTTCTGGACAGCTTTCGGCGCTTTTCC